>CAMWGM010000077.1 GCA_947173755.1 uncultured Muribaculaceae bacterium | reverse complement strand
TGGACCTCCTCCCGGCGGCTCGCGGTTTCCGCCACGGTGACATAAAGATTATCAAGAATGCGGGAGGAACTATAGTCAACCCGTTCGATTCAACGATGCGCTCGATTCTGGTGGCGGTTTACGAACTGGGCGTCAACGAAATCATGGTCATAGGACACACGGAGTGTGGCGTGCAGGGAATGGATGCCGACGAGATGCTTCACGAGATGCAAGAACGCGGTGTGAGCGAGGAGCATATATCTCTGATGAAGCATTGCGGAATTGATCTGCAGAAGTGGCTTCACGGGTTCGAGGATACCGATGCAGCGATCAGGGAGACTGTAGATCTAATATCCCATCATCCACTCATGCCTCCCGAAGGGGTCAGCGTCAAAGGTTTCATAATGGACAGTTACACGGGCGCGCTGCGCTATGTAAAACCCGTTTAAAATTGAAATATAAAATCGACGCCGGCCGTCCCCGTGAGATTTCGGGACGGCCGGTGTAAATTTTCAATAACTTTTTTTACGAATATATTTCCTTCTTAGCAGCGAGAAGTGTGTTCTTCATCAGCGAGCAGATGGTCATCGGCCCTACTCCACCGGGTACCGGCGTGATGAAAGCACATTTCTCGGCCACGTTGTCGAAATCGACATCACCCCGCAGACGGAAACCGCTCTTTCGCGTAGCATCGGGGACACGGGTAGTACCGACATCGATGATAGTCGCTCCCGGCTTGACCATATCAGCGGTAACGAAGAGCGGCGATCCGAGAGCAGCGATAATTATGTCGGCCTCAGCGCATGTCTCCTTGATATCTTTCGATGCACTGTGAAGCACCGTTACAGTAGCGTTGCCGGGATAGGCTTTCTGCATCATAAGGTTTGCCACAGGCTTTCCGACGATATTGCTTCTGCCGAGAACGACACATTTGGCTCCCTTGGTAGGAATTTCATATCTGCGGAGCAGTTCTATGATGCCGGCAGGAGTTGCTGAAACGAAACAGGGAAGACCGATGGACATCCGGCCGACATTGACGGGATGAAATCCGTCGACATCCTTGCGATAGTCGATGGCCTCGATGATTTTCTGCTCGGAGATATGACGGGGAAGAGGCAACTGGACTATGAAGCCGTCCACGTCAGGATCGGCATTGAGACCGGCGATGGTCTCT
The DNA here is from genome assembly GCA_947173755.1 of uncultured Muribaculaceae bacterium. GTDB lineage: Bacteria > Bacteroidota > Bacteroidia > Bacteroidales > Muribaculaceae > Duncaniella. The sequence goes on along the minus strand of CAMWGM010000077.1, from coordinate 5,875 downwards.
AGAAGTTTCTCTTCGGTCACATCGTCCTCGAAGCGGATAAGTGTCGACTTGAAACCGCAAGCCTCGCATGCCTTCACTTTATTGGCCACATAGGTCTCGCTACCTCCGTCATGTCCGACGAGAATAGCGGCCAGATGGGGGCGTTTCTCCCCACGTGCCACCATGGCCTCGACTTCGGCCGCGATCTCTTTCTTTATATCATCGGCTACTTTTTTGCCGTCAATCAGTGTCATTCTGAATATTCTTTTTTGTGAGTTAGGGTTATCGGCGCATTCCGCCCATTCCTCTCATGGCCTTCATGCCGCGCATCATGGCCATAGGATTCTTCATACCGTTGAAGCCTGAAACAGCCTTCATCATCTTGCGGGCGTCGTCAAACTGTTTGATCAGTCGGTTCACCTCCTGAATGTCTGAACCTGATCCGCGTGCGATGCGCTTGCGGCGGCTTCCGTTGAGTATCTCGGGATGCTCGCGCTCCTCGGCAGTCATCGAGTAGATGATGGCCTCGATGCTCTTGAAGGCGTTGTTATCGATATCGACATCCTTTATTGCCTTTCCGATTCCCGGAATCATTGATGCAAGTTCCTTGAGATTTCCCATTTTCTGGATCTGCTGGATCTGCTGGAGGAAGTCGTTGAAGTTAAACTGGTTTTTTGCGATCTTGCGCTGGAGTTCGCGTGCCTGCTTCTCGTCGTAGGCGTTCTGGGCTTTCTCGACGAGCGATACGATGTCGCCCATCCCGAGGATACGGTCGGCCATGCGGGAAGGGTGGAAAAGATCGACGGCGTCAAGTTTTTCGCCCGTACCGACGAATTTGATCGGTTTGGTGACAACGCTGCGGATCGAGAGAGCTGCACCACCTCGGGTATCACCGTCGAGTTTGGTGAGCACCACTCCGTCGAAGTCGAGACGGTCGTTGAATTCCTTGGCAGTATTCACCGCGTCCTGGCCGGTCATGGAGTCTACCACGAAAAGTGTTTCCTGGGGCTTGACAGCCTTCTTTATGGCTGCAATCTCCTGCATCATCTGTTCGTCGACCGCAAGACGGCCGGCTGTATCGATGATCACGAGATCGTAGTGATTTGCTTTGGCATATTTGATGGCGTTCTCGGCTATCTCGACAGGATTTTTGTTGCCCTCTTCGGTATATACCGGAACGTCGATCTGCTGGGCGAGCACCTTCAACTGATCAATAGCAGCAGGACGATAGACGTCGCATGCCACGAGCAGAGGACGCTTGCCCTGAGTGCTTTTGAAACGTTTGGCGAGTTTGCCGGAGAAGGTGGTCTTGCCGGAACCTTGAAGACCGGACATAAGTATCACGGAAGGATTACCGGAAAGATTGACCTTGGCGGTTTCACCCCCCATCAAGGTGGCAAGTTCGTCATGAACGATCTTCACCATGAGTTCGCCCGGCTTGACCGCAGTCAGCACGTTCTGACCGAGCGCCTTAGTCTTGACATCGTCGGTGAACTGTTTGGCTACCTTAAAGTTGACATCGGCTTCCAACAGCGCGCGGCGCACATCCTTCAGGGTTTCGGCAACGTTGATTTCGGTGATTTTTCCTTCACCTTTGAGTATTTTAAAACTTCGCTCGAGGCGTTCGCTCAGATTTTCAAACATATTAATTCAATAGTTAAACCAGACGGTTGGTAAGCGTATCGGGGAAAATGACCTTCGGCGAGAAACCGACAGCCTCTTCAGGGGTCATATGTGCATAAGCCATGATTATCACAACGTCGCCTACCTGCACTTTGCGGGCCGCTGCTCCGTTGAGACAGACGACGCCCGACCCTCGTTCGCCCTCAATGGCATATGTGTCAAAACGCTCACCGTTGTTGTTGTCGACAATATAGACTCTCTCGCCGGGGAAAATTCCGGCGGCATCCATCAGATCACGATCTATTGTGATACTTCCGATGTAATCCAGACGCGCTTCCGTGACGGTGACGCGATGGATCTTGCTCTTCATTATCTCGATTGTCATGGCCGGCGGGTATATTTGATATTATCAATCAGACGCACATCTCCGCAATAAACGGTGACACACCCGACAGCCTGCTCAGCATCTGCCCAGTCACTGATAGGCAGAAGAGTCTTAGCATCAACTATCTCATAATACTCCACGTTCATGAACGGGAAAGAGTTGATCGTGTCGATGACAAATTTCTTGGTCTGCTCCACAGTGTGGTCGTTAGCCCAGACATTGCTTTCGTCGAGAGTACGGTGGATCACGGGAGCCATTTCTCTTTGCTCGGGAGTCAGACGGACGTTGCGCGAACTCATCGCCAACCCGTCAGACTCGCGTTTGATCGGGCAATCAACGATGTTGAGCGTGTCGAAACCCTCGATCTCGGCCATCTTTCTGATCACAGCGATCTGCTGAAAATCTTTTTCGCCGAAATAAGCATTGGTGGGCTCGACATATCTGAAAAGTTTGCTGACGATCTGCGCTACGCCGTTGAAGTGTCCGGGGCGCATTGCACCTTCCATCACCTCAGCCACGGGACCGAGATCAAACTCTCTCGTGTCCGGCTCGGGGTAAATCTCGTCGACTGAAGGGATGAATGCGATATCTGCTCCCGCTGCTTCAAGTTTTTCAACATCTGCTTCCTCTGTGCGGGGATATGTGGCCAGATCGGTGGGATTATTGAATTGGGTCGGGTTGACGAACACGCTCACAACGACAACATCGTTTTCGCCGCGGGCACGGTCGACCAAAGATATATGTCCTGCATGGAGGGCTCCCATCGTAGGAACAAGCCCTATCTTGCGACCTTCGGCATGTTCGGCCTGAAGGCGGTCACGGAGTTCTTTGACTGTTCTGATTATTTCCATTCCAATTGGGGAAATTCGGTTTTATTCAGTTTGCAAAATTACGCATTATTCCGGTTAATACAAAATAAATTTCCTTCAGGCAAACCACATATTATAATATAGCGTTTCTGCTTGGACAAAATTTACATCATTTAAGTTATATGAGCAACATTTTTACCCACACCGCTTTTACCTTTGCAGTATAATCTTCAAATCAAGACTTTAAAGCCATGACATCTTCATTCGTTATCACTCCTCGCGTCATTCAGACCATCAACTCCATGACTCCCGACGACCGTTCGGTAATCTCACAGGCGCTCAGCATGGAATATATACTTGGAGAGAATCCGGACACAATTCTTTCGCCGATGCAGAAGGTGCTGTATGCGATCATTAGATTCTACGTCCGTCAGGACACCGAGCGGCGTCTCAATCAACAATGACCGGCTCACTTTCGTGGCCTCGACCGGTGAGGGTGCAGACAGCGTAACGCATTCCTCTCTGACGCAGAGTTTCCGGTAAAACAAATCGAGTGTCATAGACAGTGGCCACGAGATATCGTCCGTCAATGCCATCCTCAGTCATCACATCGGTTCCCCGGGGAAAAGCATAGACAGTATAGCGTTCGCAATCGCGCTCATCTATCGTTGCACTTTCCCACTGCAGCGTATCCTCCTTGCGACACAAGTTTAACGGAACGGCAACCGGGCCGTCGGCCTTCCCGAGTGCCGGAACGATTGCCGGCCGATCAAACACATCTGACAATTCCGGTTTGATTTTTTCAAGGAATTTCGCACTGTAGAGCACCGATCCCGGAGCACCGTCGCGACACAGACGACGGTTATGTTCGACCTGACGCGCGATCTCGCGGCAGTTAGCCCTAAGGTTTCCTTTTTCTATTCTCTCCATCGTCATCGAACTGTAGAAATGTGTGTCGTGCTTCGACGCGGTCTCGCTCCACCAGTCGGCGATTTCAACATAGGGTGCTGTCGGATGATCCGATGACCAGTATATCTGCGGCGATATGAAGTCAATTGTGCCCTGGTAGAGCCAGCCCAACGGATCGGAATATATATCATTGTATTGCCAATCAGCAGCCTTGACATCTATTGCATCGACCATCCATTTGTCCGACGAAGTATTGCTTTTCCCTGCAACTCCTGCCGGAGATATTCCGAATCTTACTCCCGGACGCTCGTCTCTCACCATTGCGCTCACATCGGCCACTGTTTTATGGACATTTGCTCTCCGCCAGTCACCCTGCGACATGTGCGGAGCCTCCTTCTTATACAATGCGTAATCAGGTGTGCCCTCCCCTTCCGGTATTTTGTTAGGATAAAAATAATCATCCCATACGAGGCCGTCGACATCATATCCTGTCACAATCTCCCGGCAAACTTCCACCACATGCTGCCGTGCCTCCTCGAGTCCGGGATTGAACACGGTATACTTCCCGTGCGTCAGAAGCAGTCCCTCTCGTTTCCACTTCCTGTCTCGTTCGCTGTCCCAGGCTGCACCCGCACTCCATCTGAATGGATTTACCCATGCGTAGCACTCTATCCCTCTTTCATGACAAAGTTCTATCATATACTCCAGCGGATCATAACCGGGTTCGGTGCCTCGCTTTCCCGTCAGATAACTGCTCCAGGGTTCGGAGGTAGATTCATAGAAAGCATCCCCCATGGGGCGAACCTGAAAGAAGATTGTCGTGAGCCGCAACTCTTGACAAAGATCGACAATTTTCTTCAACTGAGCCTTCTGCATCTTTTCGCAGGAAGCATCGGTGCCTTGACGCGAAGGCCAGTCGATACCCCACGCCGTTGCCAGCCATACTCCGCGCATCTCCCGCTTTGGCGACCCCGGGGCAGGCATCATAACACCGATTGTCAACGCTAAAATTAAGGTAACTATATATCTTTTCATACTGAATTCGGTTAAGAGAGTGCAAAATTAAGGATAATTATAAAAATATATTCATTTATTTCATGGATTTTTATCAGAATTATAGTAATTTTGCAGGTTGAAAAGCCCTGCGCTATCAAAACCATCACTAATCTGAACAAGATTCTACTCGAAATATGCTCAAACGCCTATTTGTTATCTTAATCGCAGCCCTTTCGCTCGCATCGTGCGGCGAGTATCAGCGTGTGCTCAAAAGCAACGACCCCGAGGTGCGCCTCGATTTCGCACGCCGTGCCTACGAGCAGCAGCGATACACCCAGGCCGCTACCGCCCTCGAGGGAGTGGCTGCCATATTTAAAGGCTCCGAAAAGGCTGAGGAATCCCTTTACCTTCTCGGTCTATGCTATTTCGACAACAAGGATTACGACAATTCGGCTGAGACTTTCCGCAAATATTACACTCATTATCCGAAAGGCAAGTATGCCGAAATGGCTCGTTTCTACACCGGTTACGGGTATTATCTCGACTCACCCGAACCTCAGCTCGACCAGACCGGCACCATTCGTGCCATCGAAGAACTCCAGTCATTCCTCGACTATTACCCCCGCAGTGACAGGGTCTCGGTCGCTCAGAACGCAATTTTCGAACTACAGGACAAACTGACGCTCAAACAACTCGAGAATGCCCAACTCTACTACAATCTCGGAACCTATCTCGACGATAACAACTACGAGAGCGCGGTCATTGTCGCCCGCAACGCCATCAAAGACTATCCCTATTCCAAGTATAAGGAAGACCTCGAACTTCTCATCCTCAAGGCTCGCTATCAGGAAGCACGCGAAAGTGTCCCCGAAAAACGCGCCGACCGTTATCGTGAAGTAATTGACGAATATTATTCGTTCATCAACAATTATCCCGATTCCCCCAATCGCGACGAAGCCGACAACATCCTCAAGATCGCCCGTCGCTACGTGAAAGATTAATCCTCGAAAGTTACATACATCCAGCGAATATGGACTACAAGAAGACAAACGCACCCCTCAACACCCAGACCCGCGACCTCATCGCTATGAGCGAGGACACCGGCAACGTCTATGAAACTGTTTGCATCATTGCAAAACGTTCCAATCAGATCGCCGCTGAAATGAAGCACGAC
>CAMWGM010000076.1 GCA_947173755.1 uncultured Muribaculaceae bacterium | reverse complement strand
TCTCGACACTGTCCGCATCATCGCACCAACCGATGCCCCTGTGCTCATCACGGGCGAAAACGGCACCGGCAAGGAACTCATAGCCGAGGCTATTCACCGCAACAGTCTCCGGCGGAACGGACCACTGGTGAAGGTTAATCTCGGCGGCATAGCAACATCATTGTTCGAGAGCGAGATGTTCGGTCATAAAAAAGGTGCCTTCACCGGAGCTGTCGCCGACCGTAAAGGCCGCTTCGAAATTGCCGAAAAAGGGACAATCTTTCTCGACGAAATCGGAGATCTTGATCTGAACTGTCAGGTGAAACTGCTGCGCGTGCTTCAGGAGCATACTTTCGAGCCTCTGGGGGACTCGCGTACTGTCAAGGCAGACATCAGGGTGGTATGTGCGACAAACGCAGATCTTCCGGCAATGGTTGCCGACCATCGTTTCCGTGAAGATCTCTTCTACCGCATCAATCTCGTCACCCTTCATCTGCCGGCGTTGAGGGAACGTCCTGATGATATTCCCCTTATTGTCGAGCATATTATCCGGACATCTGCTTCTGTCCGAGACCATCAGAAACCGCTGCCCCGTCCAACCGCCGAGGCTCTCGACTATCTGCGTTCGCTTCAATGGCCCGGAAATATAAGACAACTGCGCAACGCCGTAGAACGGGCAATACTGATGTCAGGCGGGGCCGACCAACTGACTCTCAGGGATTTCGAATCGCAAAACTTAGGGATGAGTTCTTCCGTCGAAGGACGGCTCGCTGAAAGCGAGCGCGAAACCGTCATCCGCGCCATCGCCAAATCGGGAGGAAATCTTTCGCGCGCGGCCGCTCTCCTCGGAATCACACGACAGACTCTTTACCGCCGTCTCGAAAAGTATAATATTCCCCGATGAAAGCCTCATTCATCCTGATAATCATCATTGTCTCGGCCATTTGCAGCGGCATAGCCTCGATGGTCTGCGTGGGACCTCTATGGGTGGTCTGGATGCTTCGCGGGGTGACTGTGATACAGTTGATTGTGGCTCTGTTTTTCAGACGGAAAATCATCAGGCCGCTGCACTCGCTGATGATCGGTGCCGATCTGCTGAAAGGCCGTGATTTTTCGAGCCGGTTGGCCCCGACCGGTCAACCGGAGATGGACAACATCATCCGTCTCTTCAACAGCATGATGGCATCGATGAGAACCGAAAGGTTAAAAATGCGCGAGCAGGACCGGCTTCTCGACCGTGTGCTCGAAGTCTCGCCACTCGGGGTAATAATGGTTGACGGAAACGACCGTATATCGCTCCTCAATCCGACCGCGATCGCTATACTCGAACCCTCGAATCCCGGAATGACGACCGGAATGAAGTTGAGCGATCTGCATGGGACGGTAGCCGAAACCCTCGGCAAACTTTCGCGCGACGAGTCAACGGAGTTACGACTCACCGATTCCAATATATTCCGTCTTTCCCGCCACGGATTCATGGACTCCGGCTATGAACACCCGTTCTATCTTATAGAAATGCTGACTGATGAAGTGCGTCGGGCCGAGCGTAGTTCCTACGGCAAAGCGATACGCATCATGTCGCACGAAGTCAACAATCTTATGGCCGGCGTGACTTCTACACTTGACACTCTGACTCCGATTTTTTCGGAAACCGAGCCTGATATCGCCGAATCGCTACACTCATGTAGCGACCGCTGCAAGGAAACCGCATCATTTATAGCCCGTCTTGCAAAAGCCGTGAAGATTCCGGCCCCTATGCCGATGGCAGTAGATGTCAATATGCTGTTGTCCGATAAATTGCCTCTGCTACAAAGTCTCTGCAGCCGTTTCGGAGTCAGTTTCGAGTCCTTACTTCCGGGACGCAGAGTGATGGCCAATCTCGATCCCGTACTCATGGAGCAGGTGATGGTCAACATCGTGAAGAACGCCGCCGAAAGCGCCTCCACCGGATCCGAAAACCATCCTTGCGTGAAACTGAAGTTATCTCCTCTCCCCCATCCGACCATCACAGTCGAAGATAACGGGCCGGGCATCTCTCCCGAAGTTTCAAGACAACTTTTCACACCGTTCTTCACCACGCGCCCATCCGGTCACGGGATCGGTCTGACAGTCGTCAGCGAAATCCTTACCGCCCACGGATTCCGCTTCTCCCTCGCCACCCCTCACCCGGGCTCAACCATCTTCACCATCCGCTTATGACAGGCGGGTGATTTTGGCACGGGTATTTTTGATTTTTTCGGGAGCGAGCGTTTTGACGAGATCCCGGGCTTTTTCGCGGGGCACCGCAACCAGAGCGGAATGATCGCGAAGCGCGATGCGGCCAATCTCATCCTTGGTCAATCCTCCTTTGGCGATCAAAAATCCGACGATATCGCCTCGGGAAATCTTCTCTTTTTTCCCCACATTGAAGTAAAGAGTGGCAGCCTTCGAGCGGATCGGATCATCGGAGTTTCCGGTAGGACGATATGTGCGGTCGAAATTGATGAAATCGGGAATATCCTCACCTTCTGTCGTTATGACATAGACATCACCGGAGGCATCCTGACGTGCCGTGCGTCCGTTGCGATGTGTCCACGCCTCAGCATTCACGGGAAAGTGGTAATGTATCACGGCTGACAGTTCGGGGATGTCAAGACCACGTGCTCCCAGATCGGTGCTGACGAGAATGGGAGTCGATCCGTTTGCGAGAAGTTCCACTGCATTCTCGCGTTCGTTTTGCTCGAGACCTCCGTGATAGAGTCCGGCGGGTAAACCGGCCTTGCGCAAGGCATCGTGAACACGTTCCGCAGCCTCTCGATGGTTGACAAACACGATGACGCGTCCGTCAGTGAGCGAATGGAGCAGATCAATGAGTGTATCGAGTTTATCACGGGCAGGCGATTCCACCCCGACAACCTGCATGCGCTTTCTCGGCGATGTGACTTTTTCCGTGAAATCTATCTTTTCTACCGGCATGTCGGGAATATATTCAGGAATTGCCGCCAAAGGAGTGGCCGAAGTGAGAATGACGAGTCCAAGCCCTGTCAAGCGTTTGCAGACACGACGCATCTCGTCGGTAAATCCAAGTTCGAGCGACTTGTCATATTCGTCGATGACGAGTGTTGAAACCGCGCCGAGATCAATCTGCCGGCGATTGAGATGATCAAGCAGACGTCCCGGTGTAGCCACGATGATATCCGGGGTCACCGAAAGCGAATTGGCCTCCTCCTGCATGGAATGACCACCGTAGAAGGCCACGGTCTTATATTCGGAAGCCAACGGACGGATGACGTTGAAAATCTGAAGCACGAGTTCGCGCGACGGAGCCATCACGATGGCCTGAACCCTCCCGTCAGGTTTGCGGAGACTCTTGAGGAGTGGTATGGCAAACGCCACAGTCTTACCCGAGCCGGTCGGAGCAAGAAGTGTAAAAATGCCTTTGAGTGCGACCTCCGACATGCGTTTCTGCATGACATTAAGTTCGGAAATTCCGAGCCGGGACGATATATTGCTAATTATTTCGTTTTGTTTCATATTGCTGCAGTTCCATAAAGATTTCGTTTTCAATAGAATCCGGGAGAGAGGGATCCGGAGCGCCCGGAGGCTCGGGATTTTCAACCACGGCGTGAAGCATCATGGCCGAATAGATGCGCAGAATTTTTCTGCCATAGTCGTCGCTCATGGCCCAGCGTCCCGAAAGATCCTCCCAATTTGGAGCACACCCGCGACGCACATATTTGAAACGGGGGTCTATCATCGTCTCCCCCTCCGGCAGATCGGCGGTGGTCGAATAGGCGTAAAGATGCTGCATCATAGCGGCTACTCCATCCCTGACCGTCTCGAAACTGCAACCTAGGTCGCCACGCTGTTTCACCCCGAGCCCGCAATAATTATGAGCGTCGGGAGGAACGCACGTACCGTTGTCGAAACGGAACCAACCTGTCTCGATGATGGCCTGGCAAAGCGCCACGTCACCTCTGATGCCGTAGATGCACCCAAGATCATGGAACGCCTCGGCCACCTCGCGGTCGAACGCAGGGTTACGCGACGAGACATACTGGTACATACGTTCGACGTCGGCCTCCGGGAGACCGGCAATAGGCTCGGCAGCCTTGCCGACCGCCAGACTCAGCACAAAGAACATCAAAAAAAGTTCTCTCATGGATCTACTTTGAATTAAAACACAAATATCCCCAAAAATTCTTTGCCGACAAACAAAAAATGTGTTAATTTTGCTTTCAAACTTAAGCATAGATGAAATACTTCTTCTCGGCCGGAGAGGCTTCAGGCGATATTCATGCCGCTGGGGTCATCGAATGTCTTCGCCGTCTCGATCCGGAGGCCAAAATCCTTTTCCTCGGTGGCGACGCAATGTCGGCCGCAACAGGTTCGCGTCCACTCATCCACATAGACCGCATGGCTTATATGGGATTTGTCAATGTGGCCTTACATATCGGAGATGTGTTAGGGAACATGCGCATCGCCCGCTCGGCCATGAGGGTTTTCCGTCCCGATCTGTTCGTGGCTGTCGACTACCCCGGGTTCAATCTCAAGATGGTCAGTTATGCCAACGCGCTCGGCATCCCGACGGCATGGTATATCGCACCCAAACTGTGGGCATGGAAGGAATACAGGCTGAAGACGATGAAGAAGGTGGTCGACAAGACTCTTTCCATCCTCCCGTTCGAACCCGAGTGGTTTTCAGGCCACGGGATGAAGGTAGACTATGTCGGCAATCCTTCCGTGGAAGAAGTGGAAAGAACACTTTCGCGTATGCCCCGACGGGAGGAGTGGCTCGAAAAACATGGCCTTGACAACCGCCCCATTCTCGCGCTGATTCCGGGAAGTCGTGTCGGGGAGATCAAAGACAATCTCCCGGTCATGGATCAAGTGGGTCGTCTGCACCACGATATGCAGGTGGTTGTGGCCGGAGCGCCATCTGTCGACCGCGCCCTCTACCGCCGGTTCACGTCCTTCAAGATCATAACCGGAGAAACCCTGACGCTGATGGCGATGGCCCGGGCGGCGCTCGTCACATCGGGCACGGCATCGCTCGAGTGTGCGCTCGCCGGAACACCACAGGTAGTCCTCTACCGCTCGATAGGTCTGAAAGTGGCCCACAACGCTTTCGAACATATTCTTAAGATACCCTATGTTTCGCTTCCTAACCTTATCGGAGGAAAAATCGATGCCGAGACACGTAGAAGGGTCGATGCCCGGGCCGACGCAACAGGAGTGAGGAGTGCCATAGTCCCCGAGATGCTGATGCATCACTGCAACGCCGAGGAGGTGGACGCACAACTGCGTCCGTTGCTTTCCGACAGTAAAGAGCGGGATGCACAACTGGCAGGATATGCACTCGTGCGTGCCCGTCTCGCCACCAAGACACCGGCAGCCGAAAACGCAGCCGCCTCCATCTATGAGCTGGCGAAGAAAATGAGAGAACAGAAGAAGTCTTAACTTAATCTGCCAAGTTCCTTCACGACAATCCCTTCCGACGGATCCGGATGCGCTTTGCCCCTTCAGGAAGATGCTTTCCGTCGGTGACACAGCAGAGATAGCCGCCACCCCCGGCACCGGTCATTTTCCATGCCAGTACATCGGGTCGCACCTTGTCGATCCACTCATGCACTCCCGGTTGCATCATTCCGGGAAACATGGCGACCTGAGCATCGAATGAGTCGCTGAAAGCCTTGGCAAACCCATCGAGATCACGAGCCATTATGGCATCCCAGCAGCGGTCTGCCGCCGAAGTGAGATCAGCGACTTTCGCCGGAGTGATATCCTTACCTTCGACCACCGAACAATCTTCCCTCCTGGGGAACATCGGCACAAGACAAAGATGATCTTCGAGCCACGAGAGGATCTCCTCGTCATGACACGACTCGATGCGCAAGGGCCAGTAATGGTTGTCATAATAATGGCGCGTAAGCCCCGACATGCAGATACCGATAGAGTCCTGCGCGCCTGAGATATGACCTCCGCTTTCAGGGTCATTCTCGAAGCAGAAGAGCAACCGAGCCATCATCTCCTCGTTATAATTCGGAAGTTCATATGGCCATATCTTACGGGCCGCGTTTCGGGTGGAGGTCGACATTCCTCCACGTTCCATAAATTCCTCCGTAGGCTCGATGGAGATTGTCAGAGCCCATCCGGCCCCATGCTCCGAAACATATGGCTGGTCGATCCAGGTTCCCGCGATATCGATGCGGTAAGGGAGATGTGACACAACTCCTTTTCTGAGCGAAGTGGTCGATCGCGCTTCGAGCCCCTCATCGGGTTTACGCTCCAGCACCACATATTCTATGCCGCGTTCCTCGCAAAATCGGCGTTTGGCATCACTTCCACCGTCGGAATTGACGACAAAGATGTCAGGCTTGACTTTTTCGACACTTTCCACGAAGTCCATCATTCCCGAGCCACTGTTGATCATCGCGTCGGTTACATATCTTATGGCCTTCACCATATAGAGCCGCTCCTTTTCCGAATAAACCGTTTTGCGGTGTTTCAGTTCCTCGACAGTCTTATCGGAGCCGATCCCCACATAAAGATCACCATAGGAGGAAGCCTCCTTGAAAAAAGCCACATGTCCTGAATGAAGCATATCATAACATCCGCTGACAAAAACTTTCTTGTTAGCCATCATATTCAGATTTGAGGGTGATAGAAATACAAAGTTAACAAAAATCTGACTTAACAAGGTAAAAAACCGCACAAAAAAGTTCAGCCCGGACGTTTTGACCGGGCTGAGTTATCAATAAGTTACCGTCGGACCTTGATGGCTTCGCGGTACTTCAATCAATAATTTTTGGCTTCGAGTTCGAAGTATGCCTGAGGATGCTCGCAGACGGGGCATTTCTCGGGAGCACTCTTGCCGAAGACGATATTGCCACATTCGCGGCACACCCATACGCGGTCGCCGTCGCGGCTGAAGACGATGCCTTCCTCAATGTTGGCGAGGAGGCGGCGGTAACGTGCTTCGTGAGCCTTCTCGATAGCACCTACCTTTTCGAAAAGAGTGGCGATCTTGTCGAAACCCTCCTCGCGGGCGGTCTTGGCAAAGCCTACATACATGTC
>CAMWGM010000075.1 GCA_947173755.1 uncultured Muribaculaceae bacterium | reverse complement strand
TCGTGGCAGGTCCGCAGGGAGAATTCCTCTTCCGGGCCTCCGCGACCGATGAGGAGACCGCGATAATCGATATTGATCTCCGCCGCTCCGAAAATGTGCGTCGCTGGTGGCCCTTCCTTCGTGACCGTCGCATCGACTTTTATCAGGGACTCACGAGACGCTTCCTTGACTGATGGAACTACGCCCCTTCACCACGTCACCATTCTCCGTCCCGTCAGGCGACTACCTTTCTGCCTTAGGCTCGAGATGGTTCGGTCGCTATTGGCTCGTCATAGCGGTTCCGGTCCTTATCATGCTTACTGTCGGTGCGGTTTGGGATTCGCGATGGCTGTTTGTGGCGTTGATAGTGGGTTTCATCATCGTGCCTATGATTCTTTCAGGCCTCTATTACCATTATATGTTGACACCGGAAATGGGCAGGGCAGTGCTGAGGCGCTCCGTCATATGTCATCCCGACGGAAGTCTGACCGTTAGTTACCACCCTGCGCTCCACAAGGTGAAAGTCACTCTTCCCGACGGCACCGTCGAGGACCGTATGGAGGAAAAAGACGATTCGGTTCCGCTCCCTCCCTCTGAAACTATCCCCGCCTCTGCAATCAGGACTGTCTCTGCCAAGGATCGCTATCTGGAACTCATGCTCCACGGTGACCGTCTGCAAATAATTCTCATCCCACACTCAAACATTACATATCAATGACCCCTCCCGAACGCCTCTTCGGAATCATCGGCCGCCCTCTCGGCCATTCGTTCTCCGCAACATATTTCAATGACAAGTTCCGCGACGAGCATATCCACGCAGAATATCGCAAGTTTGAACTCCCCGATATCGGCGACCTCATGGAACTCCTTTCGGAATATACTCAACTTGAAGGTCTAAACGTCACGATCCCCTACAAGCAACTTGCCATTCCCTACATGGACGAGATGGATCCCGAAGCATCGGCTATCGGTGCTATCAATGTCATCCGCATCAGTTGGGATGAGAATGACGAGCCTGTCATGAAAGGTTTCAATACCGATGTCATCGGTTTTCGCGACTCTATCCGCCCCCTGCTCAACGACGATCGTCGCAAGGCGCTTGTGCTCGGCACCGGAGGCGCGTCAAAGGCTGTTGTCTACGGACTGCGTTCGCTCGGAGTCGAGCCCACCCTTGTCTCGAGGACTCCCGGTGAAGGCATGCTCGGCTACGCTGACCTGACGCCGGAAGTGATGGAGGAACACAATGTGATCGTCAACGCCACTCCTGTCGGAACCTATCCGGATGTCGACGAGTGCCCTCCGATCCCCTACGATCTTCTCACTCCCGCTCATCTTTGTTATGACCTAGTCTATAATCCCGATCCTACACTCTTCCTGCGGCGTGCGGCCGAACACGGAGCGACTGTCAAGAGCGGGCTTGAGATGCTTTATATACAGGCACGCGAGGCATGGCGTATCTGGAACGAATAACCACACACATTTAATCTTCCTCTGACAATGAAACAGATTGCCAAGCCTCTCTACATCATCCTGATGATCATGGTGGTGCTCCCGATCGATCTCATATGGCCGGGAGTCGGCGTCACGCCCGCTTACGCTCTCTTTCTCGGACTTTTCTTTGCCATGATTTTCGAGAATCCCTATCCGAAATTCAACAAGAAAACGTCGAAATATCTCCTTCAGGCCTCGGTGGTCGGTCTCGGCTTCGGAATGAATGTCACCGAGTCGCTCAAGAGCGGCAGCGAAGGCATGCTTTTCACTATTGTTTCGGTGATATCCGTGATGATATTCGGTGTCCTGATAGGCTACTGGCTGATGCTCAACCGCAAGACTTCCTATCTGATCTCTGCAGGAACAGCCATCTGCGGAGGAAGTGCCATCGCTGCAGTCGGTCCCGTCCTTAAAGCCGACGAGAATGAAATGGCAGTCTCATTAGGAGTGATATTCGTGCTTAATGCGATAGCGCTCTTCATTTTCCCGCCGCTCGGAAGGATGTTCGACATGTCGCAGGCGCAGTTTGGCACATGGGCTGCCATCGCTATCCACGACACTTCATCCGTCGTAGGTGCCGGTGAGGCTTACGGTCCTGAGGCACTTCAACTCGCAACCCTCATCAAACTGACCCGCGCACTCTGGATCATTCCGCTCGCCCTGGTCACCATGGTCATCTTCCGCGACAAGTCGAGCAAGATCACCATTCCATGGTTCATCTTCCTCTTCATACTGGCCATGGTCATCAACACCTACTGCAATCTTCCTGCGTGGCTCACCACTACTCTGGTTTATCTGGCCAAGAAAGGCCTTGTGCTGACCCTTTTCCTCATTGGTGCGAGCCTGTCGCTCAATACGGTCCGTTCGGTCGGTCTAAAACCTTTCATCCTCGCAGTTTCGCTCTGGATCATTATCGGTCTGAGTTCGTTCTTCGTGGTTATGGCCACCATCCCCGGTAATAACTGACAGTCAAACCTCGGGATGTGAACCATCGGCTCCCTCCGCTTTTCCTTCCCGCCATCGCCCTGATCTGCGGCATCATCGCCGTCAGCACTGGGGCGACATGGCTTTTTGTCCTTATCCCGCTTCTGATTTCTGTCGCATTATTCATTCTGCGGAAAAGAAGCGGAGGAGTCCTTTGCTTATGGATGGCAGCAGGCATGGTCACCTCCCTGCTGAATCAACCGGGTCAACTTCCGATGTCACTCTCCGGACACCCGGGTTATTATAGAGGTATGTTTAGCGAATGCTCAGATGTTTCATCGGGCGTCAACCTCACTGTCACCGTCGACTCTGTCAACGATTGCCCTTTAAGCAAATTCAAAGCACGCATATTTGTGCCCGAAAGTTCGGTAGATCTCCGTCCATACAGGCGCGTCAGTTTCTATGGGACGCTGGATCGTTTCGAACCTTATTCACCCGATTTGCCTGACGAGACTTACCTGCCGGAGCGGCTCATCAGAAAAGGTATTTCATGTTCCGCTCTCGTCAGGCCTGATTCGATTCATGTTGGTTCGTCTGTGAATTCTTTTCAGGCATATTTTTACCGCCTGAACACACGGTTTCGCTATCAGATTTCCCGGTTGCCGGTCGACAGGAGTACGGCATCGTTTTTCCTCGCCACCCTCGCTGCTGACGACGATTGGCTTTCCGAAGAATTACGCTCGAAGTTTTCGCTGACCGGCACGGCACACGTCCTCGCCCTCAGCGGAATGCATGTCGCCGTCATCACCTCGTTGCTTCTGGTCGTTCTCCTTCCTCTCGGTATTTTCAACAAATGGAGATGGAAATGGCCGGTGGTGATCATAAGTCTTTGGCTCTTTGCATTGCTGACAGGCATGCCGGCGTCAGTTGTGCGCGCCGTCATAATGGCTACTCTTCTTGGACTTGGCAAAATGCTCCAGCGTAAACCGGTGCCGCTCAATTCTCTGTGCGCAGCCGCCATTATCATCCTGATTTTCTCTCCTGCCCAACTCTTCTCCCTCGGATTTCAACTCAGTTTCCTGGCAGTCGCTGCCATTTTACTCCTGGCACGTCCTTTGAACCCGATCGGAAGAAAAGAAGGACGGGAACCGTGGATTTCGAAAGTAGTTTGCGTCACAATAGCAGCGACAATAGCCACATCCCCCCTTTGCGCCTATACATTCCATACCCTTCCGGTCTATTTCCTTGCCGCCAATCTGGTATTGCTCCCCGGATTATCGGTGCTCATGTATCTCGCCCTCGTTCTCCTTCTCATGAAGTGGATCGGAATAAATGCGGATATTATTGGCCGCCTGACCGACACACTCTTTGAGTGTCTGCAGGATTTTCTTGATTTTCTCGTCACGCTCCCGGGCAATGCGGTCGGCGGGATTGACATTTCCCCTCTGAGTCTCGCTTTATATTATGGAGCAATAATTCTCCTGGTCATTACTCTCCATACCTCTTCACGCAGACGTGTGTGGTTGACGTCGACATTGGTGCTCGCTATGCTTGCTTTTAGTTTCGACAGGATCAGCACACGCCCCGAGGAAGAGGGGAGGGTGGAGGTCTATATTCCCGTCGAACGTCACGAGACGCTTCTTCTTGTCCGCAGCGGAAGTAAATTTCTCGCAGTGAGTTCGCTCCCGACACATCTTTCCGAGGCCACCGATATCGCCGCGAGACGCTGGCCCGACTATATGAGACGCCGTAATATCGACTCGCTCACGGTGGTCGGAGAAAGATCTGATGACGACCTTCTTGGACGACGTGGCAACCTCGTGCGCACATCCGGTCGAAACTTCCTTATCCTCAGCCATGTCCCGGATTCCCTACCTTCGATACATGTCGATTATCTCGTCATATGCCGTGGTTTTCGAGGTGATATTATGGAGGTGATTCGTCAAGTACACCCTGATTCCGTAATACTTTCCTCCGATCTTCATCCGCGGCGAGCCCGTCGTTACGAGCAGCAACTTGTTTCTCTCCATATTCCTCATGCCTCACCTCCGGTCAGAATAATTTCTACAGGCAATCTCCGCAACTGATGCTCACGTCACTCCCTCTTTCCATCTCCCTGCAAATTAAACGGGCGAAAAAATAGGATATTCGAACATTTTTAATTACCTTTGGAAAGTAAAATATGTTTCAAACCGATTAGCCTGACGGCTGATTATCTTATTCTATATGGAAGTTTTAACTGAAATTATCGGTAATACCCATTCACCGGAATGGCATGAGAAAATGCATCACGCTGATGTAGAGTCTATTTTCCTCGATCAATGGACTGCCCAGAAGAGCCGTTTCCTCGCAAAGAGCGATAAAGGCATTGAGTATCCCGTTGCCCTGAAACGCCAGAGCCAGATTGTCGACGGCGACATTCTCGCATACGATCCCGAAAAAAATACCATGCTGGTTCTCCGTCTCGCCCTCAATCCCGTCATGGTCATCGAACTGGGTGCTCTCGCTCAGCAATCTCCCGAGGAGATTATCCGTATTGCCGTCGAACTCGGTCATGCCATCGGCAATCAGCACTGGCCTGCCGTCGTGAAAGGCACGAAGGTATATGTCCCCCTGACTGTCGACAAGAAAGTTATGGAGAGCGTGATGGATACCCATCACATCGAGAATATCTCATACACGTTCGAAGAGGGCAGTGACGTGATCCCCTTTATGGCTCCTCACGAAATCCGTAGGCTTTTCGGTGGTGCATCCCATCACAACCACCACATCCACAGCCCCCACGCCGATCATATCGAAGGTCATCTTGTCCACTGATCCTATGGCTTCCGACATGACCCGCCTGCTGCACCTTCTGCAGTTCAGCGATTCTGCTTTTCCCGTAGGCACCTTCTCGTTTTCCAATGGTCTTGAGACCGCTTCCTATGAAGGTCTCGTCACCGATGCTGATACCCTCGAGCAATTTACACGCTCTGCCGTTATCCAGGCAGCGTATAGCGATGGAGTAGCGGCTCTGCTTGCCCATCGTGCGGTTAACCGTAAGGCCTACGATGAGATTGTAAATATCGACCGTACCATCATGCTCTTCAAGATGAATGCCGAGAGCCGCATGATGCTTCAGCGAATGGGTAAGAAACTTGCCGAACTCGGCGTGCGTCTTTTCCCCGAGTCTGAGATTCTCCGCCGATGGCTTTCCGATATAAATGCCGGAACGACCCCCGGCAGTTATCCCGTAGCACAGGCCATAGTGTTTGCCGAAGCAGGTCTCGACGAACGTCAACTCTACACTTCCCATCAGTTTGGAGTCGCCAACATGATTGTATCGGCTGCCTTGAGGTGTGTGCGCGTAAGCCATTATGACACCCAACTCATTCTCATGCATCTCTCCGATGAGATCGACGGTCATTTCGAACTCGCTTCTAAGATGACACTCGACGATATGAACTCCTTTGTCCCGGAAATGGATATTTTCGCCTCGCTCCACGAGAAAGGGAAGATGAGAATGTTTATGAACTAACTACAGATGATTAAGCGTCCGGAAAGATGAGTGACCAACAGCATGTAACCACCATCTTTCTGACCTCATAACTCAACCATTCAACAATAATATAATGTCTACTTGCCGAATAGGTGTCGGAGGCCCTGTGGGATCCGGCAAAACCGCTCTTATCGAAGCCATCACCCCCCGTCTCATGGAGAAGGGCATGAGTGTACTCATCATAACCAACGATATCGTCACCACTGAAGATGCCAAACATGTGCGCAAGACTCTGAAAGGGATTCTCATGGAAGACCGCATCATCGGTGTCGAAACGGGCGCATGTCCCCACACTGCCGTGCGTGAGGATCCGTCGATGAACATCGCTGCCGTCGAGGAGATGGAGGCTAAGTTCCCCGATGCCGATGTGGTGCTGATTGAATCGGGTGGCGATAACCTCACGCTCACTTTCTCGCCTGCACTCGTCGACTTCTTCATCTATGTCATCGACGTTGCCGCCGGCGACAAGATTCCCCGCAAGGATGGTCCCGGCATCTCGCATTCCGACATCCTCGTAATCAATAAGACCGACCTCGCGCCCTATGTCCACGCGTCGCTCGAAGTGATGGATCATGACTCGCGTCTGATGCGTCCGGGCAAGCCTTTCGTGTTCACAAACTCTCTCACCGGTGAGGGCATTGACGAACTCGTCGACCTTATTTTCAAAATGGCTCTTTTCGACAAAGCAAAATAAACAGATTCTATGAAGACTCCCGAACGGCATTTCTCCGATGCGCCCGATGTGAGTTTCGACCATGCTCCCGAAATGGCTCCCTATCTTGCCGAGCCTGACGCAATGTATGTCGGTGCTCCCGGAAAGAGAGGTTATCTCAACCTCGGGTTCGAACTCAACCGCGAGGGTCGCTCCATACTGCGCGAACTCGATCGCCGTGCACCCCTCATCGTTCAGCAGGAACTTTACTTCGACGAGGAGTTGCCCGATCTGCCTTGCGTCTATATCCTTTCGTCAGGAGGTCCCAATATCGATGGCGACCGTTACACGCAGCGTTTCACCATGCGAAAGGGATCGATGGCTTTCATATCGACCGGTGCGGCTACCAAACTCGCCGAGATGAAACGCAATTATTCCGGTCTGCTCCAGGAGATC
>CAMWGM010000074.1 GCA_947173755.1 uncultured Muribaculaceae bacterium | reverse complement strand
CTCCTATAACAACCTGCTCGACATCGATGCAGCCGTCTGCCTGATCTCCGAGTTCACCGATCCGACCTTCGCCGTGCTCAAGCACAACAATGCTTGCGGTCTCGCTACGCGCCCGACCATCGCCGAAGCATGGCGCGACGCTCTCGCAGGTGACCCTGTCAGCGCTTTCGGCGGAGTGCTCATCACCAACGGTGAAGTCAATGCCGAAGCGGCCGAGGAGATCAACAAGATTTTCTTCGAGGTGATCATCGCACCCTCTTACACCGATGACGCACTGACCATCCTCAAGCAGAAGAAAAACCGCATCATCCTCGTACAGAAGCAGCCGCTGACCACCACCCGCCAGTATCGTTCGATACTCAACGGTGCGCTCGTCCAGGGCCGCGACCTCAAGACCGAAACACTCGACGACTTGAAGCAGGTCACCACACTTGCAGTGACTCCCGCCCAGGCCGCCGACCTTCTCTTCGCCAACAAAATCGTAAAGAATTCGAAGAGCAACTCGATTGTTCTCGCCAAAAACGGCATGCTGATCGCAAGCGGCGTAGGCCAGACCTCACGCGTCGACGCACTTCGTCAGGCCATCGAGAAAGCCCGTTCATTCGGCTTTGATCTCGAAGGTGCCGTCATGGCCTCCGATGCCTTCTTCCCCTTCCCCGACTGTGTGCAGATAGCAGCCGAGGCCGGAGTAAAGGCTGTCATCCATCCCGGAGGTTCGATCCGCGACAACGAAAGCATTGACTACTGCAATGCCCACGACGTCGCCATGGTGACAACCGGTTTCCGTCATTTCAAACACTGATAATTTTATATCTCTTCTTCAAAAAATGGGACTTTTCTCTCTGACCAAAGAGATCGCAATGGATCTCGGTACGGCCAACACCATTATAATCCACAACGACAAGATCGTCATTGACGAGCCCTCGATCGTGGCCATCAACAAGCGCACCGGCAAGCCCATCGCCGTCGGTCGCGAGGCTAAACTGATGCAGGGTAAGGAAAACGACGGCATCGAGACTATCCGCCCTCTCCGCAAGGGTGTGATCGCCAACTTCAACGCGGCCGAAATGATGATCCGCGGACTCATCAAGAAAGCCTCTTCGAAAAGCAACTGGTTTTCGCAGCAGTCGCTCAAGATGGTCGTCGGCATTCCTTCAGGTTCGACCGAAGTCGAAATCCGAGCCGTCCGTGACTCTTCCGAACACGCCAACGGCCGTGACGTCTACATGATCTACGAGCCTATGGCTGCCGCTCTCGGTATCGGCATCGATGTTCTCGCTCCACAGGGCAATATGATCGTCGACATAGGCGGTGGTACGACAGAGATCGCCGTCATCTCGCTTGGCGGTATCGTTTCAAACAAGAGTATCCAGGTTGCCGGTGACGACCTCACCTACGACATCATGGAACACATGAGCCGCGTGCACAACGTGAAGATCGGCGAGCGCACCGCCGAGCAGATCAAGATCCATGTCGGATCCGCACTCACCGAACTCGACAATCCCCCCGAGGATTACATCGTGCGCGGCCCCAACAAGATGACTGCCCTCCCGATGGAGGTGCCTGTAAGTTATCAGGAGATCTCACATTGTATCGAGAAGTCGGTATCACGCATCGAGGCAGCCGTGCTGCAGGCTCTCGACGAGACACCCCCCGAACTCTACTCGGACATCGTCACCAACGGCATCTTCCTCGCCGGAGGCGGTGCGCTGCTCCGCGGTCTCGACAAACGTCTCACCGACAAGATCGGCATCCAGTTCCACATCGCCGAGGACCCGCTGCTCTGTGTGGCCAAAGGCACCGGCGTGGCGCTCAAGAACATTTCAACTTTCTCGTTCCTCATCCAGTGACGGGAACCCCCGACGATAGTGTCGTTACGGAAAATGCGGGTTCTGCCCGTCTTTTCCGTAACTTCATATCGACCCGGCTCGAATTTTCCGTCAATTAATTCCTCCACACTACACACCCCTTTCCTGCGGTGAGCGAGTTATTTAAGTTCATTCTCAAATATTCGGCTTGGTTTCTCTTTGTGGTCTACATGGTGCTTTCAGCCATGTTGCTTTTCTCGGGAAACCCTTTTCAGCATCATGTCTATCTCTCGTCGGCCAACTATGTGTCATCGGGAGTCTACCGCATGTCGAACAATGTGGGTTCCTACTTCTCGCTCCGTGAGATAAACGAGGATCTTCAGCGCCGCAACTCCGATCTCGAACTCGAGATCTACCGTCTCAACGACATTATCCGAGGATATCAGCATCAGATCTATGCCGACACAATGACCGTCGACCCTGCTCTCGACCGCTACGACTTCATCATCGCCCAGGTGATCAACAACTCCATCAACCACTCACACAACTACATCACCATTGACAAAGGCGAACTCGACGGAGTGCGACCCGAGATGGGAGTGATGGATCAGAACGGTATCGTCGGCATCGTCAATGTGGTCGGTCCTCACACAGCCCGACTTATGTCTGTCCTCAACCCCTATCAGCGTCTTTCATGTAAAGTCAAGGGGCAGCAACAGGTAGGTTCGCTCGTCTGGGATGGAAAATCGCCGTCGGAGGCTCTTCTCGAGGAACTCCCGAAGCACGCACGTTTCGTGAAGGGTGACACAATTGTCACCTCCGGCTACTCCTCGGTCTTCCCCGAAGGTGTTCCTGTCGGGACCGTCATCGGAGGTTCGCGCGACCGTGAAGACAACTTCTTCACCCTGCGTGTGAAACTTTTCACCGACTTCTCCACCCTTTCGATCGTCCGCGTCATAGATGACAAGATGAAGGATGAACTTTCCGAAGTGGAGCGCAATCTCGAAATCAAAGAAGGATACTGACACCGTCACAGCGAAAAAAAATGGGAAAGACCATCCTCCAATATTCACTGCTCGGCATCGCGCTGATACTTGCCCAGGTCATCGTGTTCAACCACATCTGTCTCTTCAATGTGGCTGTCCCGATGGTGTTCATCTATCTGATCGTACGTCTGCCCATTACCCTCTCTGTCAATTGGGTACTTACCATCAGTTTCTTCACCGGACTGCTGGTTGACATCTTTTCCGATACACAGGGAATGAACGCGATGGCATGCACCGTGCTCGGCTTCTGCCGCAAGCCGGTGTTCCGCCTTTATGTGCCCCGCGAAGAGGACGTGACACGTCCCGAGCCGACCATGCACACTCTCGGCACCGCGGTGTTCATCAAATATCTCTCCACCGCTACGCTGCTTTACTGTATTCTTGTCTTCACTATCGAAGCATTTACTTTTTTCAATCCTCTCCAGCTCGTGCTGCGCATAGTCTGCTCCACGATACTCTCGACGGTGCTTATGCTCGGCATCGACAGCCTAATGACTCCACGAAGTGAGAAAAGATTATAATCTCGAAAAACGTCGCTACGTGATCGGCGGATTCATAATCGTCATCACACTGATATATCTGTTCCGCCTTTTCACTCTTCAGGTAGCCGACTCCAAATATAAAGAATATGCCGACTCCAATGCCTTTCTCCGAAAGGCCGTCTATCCGTCGCGCGGCATAATCTACGACCGCGACGGGCGTCTGGTTGTCTACAACCAACCCGCCTATGACGTGATGGTCATCCCCCGCGACGTCAAGGACTTCGACACGCTCGACTTCTGCCGTGCGGTCAACCTGACACCCGACGAACTCCGGAAACGGTTTGCCGACATGCGCGACAAACGCCGCAATCCGGGATATTCATCTTATTCGCCCCAGCGCCTGCTGACCCATCTCAAGGCTGAGGAATATGGACGCCTGCAGGAGAAACTCTACCGTTTCCCCGGATTTTACATTCAGAAACGAATCCTGCGTGAATATAACTACAAAGCCGCCGCCAACGTGCTCGGAAACGTCAGGGAGGTGGCACAGAAAGATATCGACAAGGATGACTATTACAAACCCGGCGACTATATCGGCGATATCGGTGTCGAACACACCTACGAGAGTTATCTCCGCGGTGTGAAGGGTGCCGAAGTGCTGATGCGCGATGCGCTCGGCCGCATTCAGGGCCGTTATGAGGAAGGTGCGCTCGACCGCGACGCTGTGGCCGGCAAAAACATCAAACTGAGCCTCAACATCGAACTCCAGCAATATGCCGAGTCGCTGATGGTGAACAAGAAAGGTGCTGTCGTGGCCATCGAACCGGAAACGGGTGAGATACTCTGTCTGGTTTCCTCCCCCACCTATGACCCCTCTCTCCTTGTCGGGCGGGAGAGCGGCGCTAAAGACAACAATATGATGGCCGCCCTAGACAAACCGCTCTTCAACCGTGCCATTCAGGCAACATATCCTCCCGGCTCGACATTCAAACCCACTCAGGGGCTGATTCTGCTCGAAGAGGGAATAATAACCACCGGCACGTTGT
Source organism: uncultured Muribaculaceae bacterium (assembly GCA_947173755.1). Classification (GTDB taxonomy): domain Bacteria; phylum Bacteroidota; class Bacteroidia; order Bacteroidales; family Muribaculaceae; genus Duncaniella. The sequence goes on along the minus strand of CAMWGM010000074.1, from coordinate 2,729 downwards.
TCCCCTGCTCACATGGGTTTATTTCGGGAGGTCTGCGTGTGGGTTGTCATGGCCACGGCTCACCCCTGCCGTTGAAACCTGCGCTACAGACTTCTTGCAACGCATATTTCTGCTGGGGCTTCAAGGCAATGATCGACAAGAAGAGCAAATATGGCTCTGCTGCAAAAGCGTTCGACATCTGGAAACATCACATGATCTCGATGGGTTACGGTTATAAACTCGGCATCGACCTTCCCGGTGAATACCGTGGGTTCCTGCCCAACGTTGAGTTCTACAACAAGCGCTACGGCGACGGCCACTGGAGCGCCAACACTGTCATATCGATCGCTATCGGTCAGGGAGAGATACTCGCCACACCTCTTCAGATTGCCAATCTCGCCGCCACGATCGGCAACCGCGGCCATTACATCACTCCTCATGTAGTGAAGGAAATACAGGACACTGTCGTTCCCGCGGAATATCTCGAGCGCCATACACCAACCATCGCCTCCGGATGGTATAACGAAATTGCCGAGGGCATGCGAATGGCTGTGACAGGCGGTACGTGTCGTCTCGCCAATCTGCCCGATATCGAGGTGTGTGGTAAGACCGGAACTGCGCAAAACCCTCACGGCAAAGACCACTCGGCTTTCATGGGATTCGCACCTTATCACAATCCGAAGATAGCGATTGCAGTCTATGTCGAGAATGCCGGCTTCGGCGCGACATTCGGTGTGCCGATCGGATCGCTCGTTATGGAAAAATATCTTAAGGGGAGCATTGCCCCAGAACGTAAATATATTGAGGAACGAATGCTCGCCTCCAATACAATCCAGTTTGCCGGAACGAAGAAACACTGACACCCTATGTTTAAATCATCAGTCTTCTCTGACAAAAACACTTCGGTGTTCAAATATGTCGACTGGTTCACCATCGGCCTCTACATCGTGCTGGTGCTTGCCGGAATGGTGAGCATCTATGCGGCAAGTTACGACTTCGACCATGCCAACATGCTGAGTTTCTCTGAATTTTCCGGAAAACAGTTCCGTTGGATCGGTCTGTCGCTGATGCTGGGTCTGGTGATTCTCCTCATCGATGTCAGAGTCTACGAGAATTATGCATATATTATATATGTGTCCCTCCTCTTTCTGCTGCTTGTGACGATATTCGTTGCCCCCGATATCAAAGGTTCTCATTCATGGCTCGTGTTAGGACCTGTCAGTCTGCAGCCTGCCGAATTCGGCAAATTTGCCACGGCGCTTTGTCTGGCCAAACTATTCTCAGGATATAACTTCGTGCTCAACGCCTCGAAGAAAAACTATATGAAGGCGTTGATGATCATCTTCCTGCCGATCATCCTGATTCTGGCGCAGAACGAGACCGGCTCGGCGCTGGTGTATATGTCTCTTTTCTTCGTGCTTTATCGCGAAGGAATGAGCGGACTTATACTTCTCGCGGCACTATGTGCGGTTTTGTTCTTCGTTGTGGAGGTAAAGTTTACCGATACACTCCTTCTCGGCATCCCGATGGGTCAGGCGGTCGTGTTCATGCTCATCATGCTGCTGATCGTAGCCATGCTGTCGATCTACTGTAAACAGTTTGAGGCGACCCGCAACGTGCTGCTCTGGTTTGTCGGAACCGGTATAATAGTCGGCGCCCTCAGTTTGCTGGGAGTTCCCGTGCCCGGAACCGCCTATTTCGTCGGTGCTATAGCAGTCGCCATAATTTACTGCCTTCTCCTGCTGCTTAAGACTCGCGCCCGCCATCTTCTCATCACGATAGGAGCAGCGGTGGCATCGCTGATTTTCGTATTCTCGGTCGACATCGTTTTCACCTCGGTTCTCCAGCCCCATCAGCAGCAACGCATCCGTGTGGCGCTCGGCATCGAGGAGGATCTTCGTGGAGCAGGCTATAATGTGAATCAATCTAAGATAGCCATCGGGTCGGGCGGTTTCATGGGGAAGGGCTTTCTCAATGGAACACAGACCAAACTGAAGTATGTTCCAGAGCAACACACCGACTTCATCTTCTGTACCATCGGTGAGGAGGAAGGCTTCGTAGGATCGGCGGCCGTACTTCTGCTTTTCCTTATCCTGATCCTTCGCGTCATATCGCTTGCCGAGCGGCAGCCTACGGTGTTCGGGCGTGTCTATGCCTACTGTGTGGCGTCATATTTCATCTTCCACCTATGCATAAATATCGGCATGGTGATCGGATTGTGTCCCGTGATCGGCATTCCTCTCCCCTTCTTCAGTTACGGCGGTTCGTCGCTATGGGGCTTCACATTCCTGCTCTTCATCCTGCTTCGAATCGACGCCTCGCGCCGCGAACACTCCTTCTGAAATGTCCTCATCCCCCTAAACTCAGGCGCCACATTCCCGCTTCGGAAATGTGGCGCTTTATAGTTTTATGGTTCTTGATCAGAGTTTGCCGTCGATGGCTTTGATCTTCGACTCGAGATCGCCGAGATCGTCGCGGAGTCGCTGCATGCGGCGCTGCATGTCGGCGAGCATCGACTGGGCATTCTTCGATTTGCCCGACAGGAAACCGAGATTGTTTTCGAATGTCTGGAGTTCGGCACGACGCGACTCGTAGACGCGGAGCAGACGTTCACGCTCACGATAGAGACGCTGACGGTCTCCCTCCATCTCGGCGAGAGATGCTTCGAACGATTCGCGACGGCCGGAACGACGCGAACTGTCAAGACGTCCGTAGAGGCGGTTGACCACTTCTCGATAGCGGTCGTAGAC
>CAMWGM010000073.1 GCA_947173755.1 uncultured Muribaculaceae bacterium | reverse complement strand
CCAAGTTCTTTTTTCTTTCGTATGATATCACTGCCTATGCTCCAATACAATGAAAGCATGTCAGTATTCACGTGGATAACCGCATTGAGTTTTGATTTCTCAATGAGATTCTCAATTTTATTACGCCATTCAGCGTAACCTTCCGGAAGGCTATTTGTATCTATTTCAGCTTTCATAATACAAAATTTATAAAAAATTACCAATAACACCCTGAATTCCAAATATGATGATTATGCGCCTTCTTTAAAAAGCGAAACAATACCTGCCAAATGATATTTCTAATCATCGCAAGCGTCATTGGACCAAAACTTGTTTTTTAGCATAAAAAGGAGTAATTTTGCATATTAAAAGGGATTGGGGAAATATTGGAGAACTTCCGCATCCTGATATCATTAAAAGATTACTACATAAATATAAGAGAATATTTCAGATGAAGCGTATCCGCAACTTCTGCATTATAGCCCACATTGACCACGGCAAGAGTACCCTCGCCGACCGTTTGCTGGAATATACCGACACGGTGGCCGGGAAGGATCTTCAGGCACAGGTGCTCGACGATATGGATCTTGAGCGCGAACGTGGCATTACGATAAAAAGCCATGCCATTCAGATGAAATATAATCTCGACGGTCAGGAGTACACTCTTAATCTTATCGACACTCCCGGACACGTCGACTTCTCTTATGAGGTGTCGCGCTCGATTGCCGCATGCGAAGGCGCGCTCCTTATTGTCGACGCTTCGCAGGGCATCCAGGCTCAGACCATCTCGAATCTCTATATGGCTATCGATAACGATCTCGAGATAATACCTATTATTAATAAGGTGGATCTCGACTCGGCCAAGCCTGACGAGGTGGAAGATCAGATAGTCGATCTTCTCGGATGTGATCCAGACGATATAATCCGTGCATCCGGAAAGACAGGAATCGGTGTGCCCGAAATTCTCGAGGCTATCGTCCGACGAATTCCCGCCCCTGTCGGTGACCCGGAAGCACCGCTGCAGGCTCTGATTTTCGACTCTGTCTTCAATCCGTTCCGAGGAATTATCGCTTATTTCAAGATCGAGAACGGCACGATCAGGAAAAATGATTTCGTGAAATTCGTAGCGACAGGAAAGGAGTATAATGCCGATGAAATAGGCGTGCTGAAACTCGACATGCAACCGTGCGACACACTATCAGCAGGAAATGTCGGATATATAATCTCGGGCATCAAGACTTCGAAAGAGGTAAAGGTGGGCGACACGATCACTCATGTCGCACGTCCGTGCGAGAAGGCCATCGAAGGATTCGAGGAAGTAAAGCCGATGGTGTTTGCCGGCGTCTACCCTATCGAGACAGAAGATTTCGAGAACCTTCGCTCATCACTAGAAAAACTCCAGCTCAACGACGCGTCGCTGACTTTCCAGCCCGAGTCGTCGATGGCTCTAGGCTTCGGCTTCCGTTGCGGCTTCCTCGGACTGCTCCATATGGAGATCATCCAGGAGCGACTCGGTCGCGAATTCGACATGGATGTCATCACGACTGTCCCCAACGTAAGTTACCGTGTCTTCGACAAACATGGCAATATGACCGAGGTCCACAATCCTTCGGGACTTCCGGAGCCTACGCTTATCGACCATATCGAAGAACCTTACATTCGGGCATCCATCATCACGGCTGCAGATTTTATCGGTCCGATCATGACACTGTGTCTTTCTAAACGTGGCGAACTGGTCAAGCAGGAATATATTTCGGGCAACCGCATGGAAATGATTTTCGACATGCCTCTCGGAGAGATCGTGATCGATTTCTATGATAAACTGAAGTCCATATCGAAAGGTTACGCATCGTTTGACTATCATATCCACGACTTCCGCACTTCGAAACTCGTCAAACTCGACATCCTGCTCAACGGCGAGAGCGTGGATGCGTTATCAACTCTCACCCATGTCGACAATGCCGTGACTTTCGGACGACGCATGTGTGAGAAACTGAAGGAACTCATACCACGCCAGCAGTTCGACATCGCCATACAGGCCGCTATCGGAGCCAAGATCATCGCCCGCGAGACTATCAAGGCGGTGCGCAAGGATGTTACCGCTAAGTGTTACGGAGGTGATATCTCGCGTAAACGCAAACTGCTCGAAAAACAGAAGAAGGGCAAAAAACGCATGAAACAGATCGGCTCGGTCGAGGTGCCCCAGAAGGCATTCCTCGCTGTGCTTAAGCTGGATTGACGCGGGCTTTAGAGATCGTCACAAGATATACTCCGGAGAATATCAGCGCGACAGCCACTGCTTTGCTGACCGTCATAGTGTCCAGTCCGAGGAAAATGCCTGCTGCCGTGGCAACTACGGGCTGGACATAATTGTACATTCCCACCACAGTCGGACGCAGGGCCTTCTGACCGATCATAATCAGTATATAGCCGATAAAGGTAGCCAGAAACACTACATAGGCTACGCCCATCCAGGCCGACGAAGTCATCGAGCCCCAGTCGGCAGCCAATATCGAAGGCAAAGAGAACGGAAGCACTATAAGCGATGCGAAGAGGAACATCCACTTCATAAGTGTGATCACAGAGTATTTCTTGATGAAATTCTTATAGAAAGTGAGATATGTGGCATAACTCAACTGTGCCGCAAGCACCAGAAGGTCGCCGAGAACAGGATTGTCACCTTTAACCGTAACTTCGCGCCCGGCCGAACCGAGCACAAGCAAAAGAGCACCCGCAGCGCCAAGCACGATGCCACCGATCTTCTTCAGTGTGATAGGCTCTCGCAGTATCACCGCTGCAAGAAACATAACCCAGAGCGGCATAGTGGTGGTAATGATCGACGCTTCTCCAGGAGAGGTAAATCCGATGCCGAAAATAAAACAACCCTGGTTGGTCACTATACCAAGCACTGCCGCACCTGCCAGCAACAGTTTATCTTTCGCACATACATGCTCGTGACCGGTAAACAAGGAGGCTATCCAGAAGAGAATAGCAGCCCCGATGATACGGAAATCGGTCATAAGAAGCGGTGTGACAATTCCGGCACCCATGACGATTTTGGCTATCGGAGACATGAGTCCCCAGATAGCGTCGGCAATGAACATCGACGCGTGTCCGCGCCACTGGCTGGTTGTAAGTTTCATAGTTATCGACGAAAAATCTCGCAAAATTACAAATTTTATCTCTATTAATGCAGATATAATGGAAAATATGTTGCAAATACTGTCGTGTGGAAAGAGCGTTGCCATGACTTTCGAGCGAGGTGATCACGTTCCGTCTGACCCCTACTCCGGCTTCTCGCTCTGTCACTATACAGGCGATGATCCTGCGAGAGTCCGTAACGCGAGAAAGCGCATGGTTTCCGCTCTCGGGTTGAAAGAGGAATCGCTTGTCATTCCACGACAGACGCATTCGGTCAATGTGAAAATCGTAAGGACTCCTGAAATCCAACCTGAGGAACTGGAGGATGTTGACGCGCTTGTCACCGATCTTCCCGGGATTGCCTTGTGTGTCAACACCGCTGACTGTATGCCCGTAGTGTTTGCCGATGGAAAAGGTCGCATCGGAATAGCACATGCCGGATGGCGCGGAATGGTCGGATGTATCGTTGAGAAGACCATCGAAGCAATGATATCGATAGGTGCCGATACGAAAGATATTCATGTCGCATGCGGCCCACATATTTCCTTCGAGGCTTTCGAAGTCGGTGAGGAGGTCGCGGTACAGTTCGAGTCGGGGTCCGTGATACGCCGCGAGGAATGGATCCGTCCGCACATTTCATTATATGCATCCCTCAGAAACCGATGCCTCGCCTGCGGCATATCTGAAGACAATTTGATGCCGCTTACAGAGAGTTTCTGCTCCTTCAATTCCGGAGGCAGATTTTTCTCGGCCCGACGTCTCGGCATTGCTTCGGGACGCACTCCGACCATTATCATGAACCTGCCTTCCCTCGATCCTAATTTAGACATTGTCTAAATTTTAGTTTTCCGGTGTTTTATTTTGCAAACATCCGTTAGAATGCTTAAAATCAATTTTTTGATGATAAAGCACCCACTCGGAGCAGAGTAGCACTTCTATAAACGGTAACCGTATATATTATTGTTTGTCAAATATTTACAGATAACATTACTCCTCACCACGTCCAAATTTTTCAATACTTATCTATGTATTTGATAATCAATCAGATATAAAATATTTTTAAGATGCAAATTTTTTTGCACTTGATTTTCTAATATTTTTTTTAGAATTTTGCAGACGTATAGCCTCTCAACTGATAACCTCAATCTCTGCGATGCAATCTGATAACGCCAAGAAGTGGGAAGAGTGTCTTGCCATCATAAAAGACAATATCCCCACCGAACAATTCAAATACTGGTTTGAGCCGTTGACTTTCCTCTCGATGAAAGACAACGTGCTCACCATCTCATGTCCGTCGGAGTTCTTCTCCGAACAACTTGAGGAGCGTTATTTCAAGGTGCTCGGTCTTTCTCTCAAGCGTGTCTTCGGCAACAATGTCAACCTCATCTATGAGTTCCCGATCGTTGCCGGCGATCCTTCGACCCATGTAAGCATGCAGAGCGCCCACCCGAGCCAGGTGGTCAAACCTGCTCCCGGTGCATCCTCCAACCCTTTCAGGGAGAAGTATGTCGAAGAGATAGACTCGCAACTCAATCCGGCCTATACATTTGAGAACTATGTGATCTCCGATTCCAACAAAGTGGCCCGCTCTATCGGCGAGGCTATTGCGAACGATCCGAAACTGCAGACATTCAATCCTCTTTTTGTTTTCGGTTCGTGCGGTGTCGGAAAGACACACCTCATCCAGGCGATCGGTATCAGGATCAAGGAACGTGATCCCCGCGCACGCGTGCTTTATATTACAGCCCGTCTTTTCGAGAGTCAGTATACCGCCGCCGTGCAGCGAAGCAAGGTGAACGAATTCATCTCGTTCTATCAGAGCATCGATACCCTCATCATCGACGATATCCAGGATTTCATCGGCAAGGACAAGACCCAGCGCACCTTCTTTCACATCTTCAACCACCTCAAGCAGAACTCGAAGCAACTCATAATGTCGAGCGACTGCTCACCCTCCGAGATGGAAGGCATGGAGGAGCGACTGCTCTCGCGTTTCAAGAGCGGCATGACCGCACGCCTTGACAAACCCGACTATCAGTTGCGCCGCGAAGTGCTCGAACGCAAGGCCCGTCGCGACGGTCTCGATCTTTCGCCGGAGGTGATGGATTTCCTCGCATCGAATGTGACTGAATCAATCCGCGAACTCGAGGGAGTGATGGTCTCGCTGCTTGCCCACGCCACATTCCTCAACAAAGAAATTACGATAGAACTCGCTAAACGTGTTCTATCAAACGCCGTCAAACTCAACCGCCGCACACTCAATTTCGAAGCGATCACCAAACAGGTTGCATCCTACTACGGAATAGAGACGGACCAGATTTTCACAAAGACCCGCAAACGCGAGGTGTCTGATGCGCGCCAGATGGTGATGTATCTCGCGAAAAAGCACACCAAGATGCCACTTAAGGCGATCGGGGCGCGTCTGCAGCGCACACACGCCACTGTACTCTATGCATGCCGCCTCATAGACGAGCGGATGTCGCTTGAGAAAAAACTTCAGGAAGAGGTTGCCGACATCGAAAAACTCCTGATGTCTCTCTGAGAAACTTTTCTTCATTTGGAAATGACCGTCTCCTGCATCATCGCGAGGCGGTCATTTCATCATAAGCGGGGAGATGATCGCAGGGACGCATCACCTCTCCCTCCCTTACAAAACTCAGATGGCGGAGTCCGTTGGAAATAATCAGCCACGGAACATCAAGCACGAGATTATAGCGGGCAATCTGCTCGACAGCAGCCATTGTGAGCGTAACCGAAGGGGCTTTATACTCCACGATGCACACCGGGCGCAATAAACGGTCGTAGATCACCGTGTCGCAACGTTTGGAGGTTCCGTTCAGGTCGATCGAGACTTCATTCGCCATCAACCCGGCCGGGACACTCAATGATGTCGCCAGGAAGGAGGTGAATTGCTGACGCACCCACTCCTCCGGCCTGACAACTAGCCACATGCGTCGGAGCGGATCATAAATCTCCACTCCGCGGTCGGAGCGACGCAGTCTGACGGCTGCTTCCGGTAAATTAAGGCGAATGCTGAACGGATTCATAGTCGGTTGCAAAAATAGTGATTTTCTTGCAAACCCCGTCAAAATTCGCTAAATTTACACCCACAACCATCATCATTATAACCATCCTCATGGCCTCACCCTCTTCTTCAGCCTCAGCACTTACCTTTCCGCAGTTACGCCGACAGTTGATTGCCGGCGACATTGCCCCGGTATATCTTATCCATGGCGAAGAAGCATATTTCACTGATGAACTGGTTAAGATGTTCGAAGCCATGGTGCCTGAGGAAGACAGAGACTTCAATCTGTACACATTTTACGGTGCCGAGAGTGATGCCGATACCGTCATGGACGTTTGCCGTCAGTATCCCATGATGGCTGACCGACAGGTGGTGATCGTCAAGGAAGCGCAAGCGATGCGGGCCGATCAGGTCAACCGACTCCACCATTATGCCTCCAATCCGTTGCCTACTACCCTTCTGGTCATCGCGTTCAGAGGTGCATTGGCGAAAGGGAAAGACCTTATAGCCGCCGTTAAGAAGAACGGCGTAGTGTTCGAATCAAAAAAGATCAGTGAGCGCAACCTTCTTCCGGCAATTTCCGATCTCATCAAGGAAAAAGGCCTCAACGTCGATCCAAAGTCGCTCCAGATGCTCCGCGACTATATCGGATCGGATCTCTCAAAACTTTATAACGAAATCGATAAACTCGCGCTCATCCTCGGAAAAGGAGCGATGGTAACGCCCGAGGCGGTCGAACGCAACATCGGAATCTCGAAAGACTATAATAACTTTGAACTGACCGATGCTCTGGTGGCCCGCGACGGGGCAAAGGCTTTCCGCATCGTCGACTACTTCGCCCGCAATCCGAAGGAGAACCCGACGGTGATGACCGCATCATCGCTGTTCAACCTTTTCTCCAACCTGCTTGTTTATCATTACACACGCGATAAATCGCAGGCGGGCTATATGGAAGCGCTCGGTTTCAGAAACGCATGGCAACTGCGTATCTATTCGGCGGCAGCCTCCGCTTATAACGTGAGACA
>CAMWGM010000072.1 GCA_947173755.1 uncultured Muribaculaceae bacterium | reverse complement strand
CGACAACGTCATCGTCATCACCGCTGACAAAGTGAAACTCACCGGTAAGAAATGGACCGATCGCGAGTATCTCTCTTACACCGGCTATCCCGGCGGTCAGCGCGTCGCAACTCCCGAGATTCTTAAGAAGAAATCTTACAACAAGCACCTCAAGCCCGGCTACAACCCCCTCTTCATCAAGGTTGTCAAAGGCATGCTTCCCAAGAACCGTCTCGGCCGTGCCATCATCGAAAACATGCACGTCTACAATGGTCCTAACCATCCCCACGAAGCACAGAATCCCGAAGTTATCGACATCAACAAAATCAAATAATTGAAGCATGGAATCAGTTAATGCAGTTGGTCGCCGCAAGGCTGCCGTAGCCCGCGTAATCGTCAAGGAAGGTAACGGGCAAATCACCATCAACAAGCGTGCTCTCGACGTCTACTTCCCCTCTTCCATCCTTCAGTACATCGTCAAGCAGCCCCTTCTCACTCTCGATGCAGCCGAGAAGTATGACATCCACGTCAATCTCGACGGGGGTGGCTATAAGGGTCAGGCTGAGGCTCTCCGTCTCGCCATCGCCCGCGCTCTTGTGAAGATCAATCCCGAAGACAAGCCCGCTCTCCGCGCCGAAGGCTTCATGACACGCGATCCCCGCGTCGTTGAACGTAAAAAGCCCGGTCGTCCCAAAGCACGCAAGCGCTTCCAGTTCTCCAAACGTTAATATTCTCCCGCTTTTCACCACCTTATATTATTATATGCGTGCGTGAGAGCGACCCTCCTCAACAAGTGTTTAGTATCTAAACCCCGGCGATGGACACGTTCCCTACCCCGAGGTTCGAATTTGAAAAGAACGTAAACAACACATCTTTTAAATGTCAACTCCCTCTTTTGACCAACTCCTCGAAGCAGGCTGCCATTTTGGCCACATGAAAAGAAAATGGAATCCTGCTATGGCTCCTTACATCTTCATGGAGCGCAACGGTATCCACATCATCGACCTCTATAAAACTCAGGCCAACCTCGAAGAGGCTGCGAACGAACTCCGCTCCCTCGCCAAGAAAGGCCAGCGCATCCTCTTTGTAGCCACCAAGAAGCAGGCCAAGGAGATTCTCGCCGAAAAGGCTCAGAGCGTAGGTATGCCCTACGTGATCGAGCGCTGGCCCGGCGGTATGCTCACCAACTTCCCCACCATCCGTAAGGCTGTCAAGAAGATGGCTTCCATCGACAAGATGACCAAGGACGGTACTTTCGACAACCTCTCGAAGCGCGAGAAACTCCAGATCACCCGTCAGCGTGCAAAACTCGAGAAGAACCTCGGTTCGATCGCCGATCTCAATCGTCTTCCCTCGGCTCTCTTCGTAATCGACGTTCACAAGGAACACATTGCCGTCGCTGAAGCAAACCGTCTCGGTATCCCCGTTTTCGGTATCGTCGACACCAACTCCGATCCCAACAACATCGACTTCGTCATCCCCGCTAACGACGACGCTTCGAAGAGCATCGACCTCATCCTCTCGACAGTGTGCGACGCCATCAACGAAGGTCTCGCTGAACGTAAGGTTGAGAAGGCTGACGAGAAAGCCGCTCCCGAGAACGGCGAGGCTCCCCGTCGTGAGGGCAATCGTCGTCGCGTCAACCGTCGTGCTGCCGAGGCTCCTGCAGCCGAAGCTCCCGCTGCTGAAGAGGCTCCCGCTGAAGAGGCTGAATAATTTCAGCCCTTGTCAGCCAATCCCTCCTCAATCATTATAACCCATTTTTCAACCATTCAAGGGCCGGTCACTCTGATTTGCGGCCGGCTCTTTCAAATAACTCCAGAAATACTATGGCAGTATCAATGGCAGACATCACCAAACTGCGCAACCTTACTTCAGCCGGTTTGATGGACTGCAAAAAAGCGCTCGCCGAGACCAACGGCGACATTGAGGCTGCTGTCGAGATCCTCCGCAAGAAGGGTCAGGCAGTCGCAGCAAAACGCGAAGACCGTCAGGCTTCCGAAGGTGTAGTTATCGCCAAGACCGACGGCAAGTTCGCTGCTGTGCTCGCTCTCAACTGTGAGACTGACTTCGTCGGCAAGAATGCCGGGTTCGTCGGACTCGCCCAGAAACTCATCGACATCGCCATGGACAACAAGTTCAAGACTGTCGAGGAACTCAAGGCATTCGTTGTAGACGGACAGACCGTTGCCGACCTCATCATCGAGGAGAGCGGTAAGACCGGCGAAAAGACCGAGATCGGTGCATATGCCGTTGTCGAGGCTCCCACAACCGCCGCTTACAATCACTTCAACAACAAACTCGCTGCTATCGTGGGCTTCAACCTCGAAGGTGTCGATCCTCAGGTAGGTCGTGAAATCTGCATGCAGATCGCTTCGATGAACCCCGTTGCCGTAGGTCGCGAGAACGTGGCTCAGGCTACCATCGATCAGGAAATCGCCGTCGCCGTCGAGAAGACCAAGCAGGAACTCGTTGGCAAAGCCGTCAACGCTGCTCTTTCTAAGGCAGGTCTCAATCCCAACCACTTCGACTCTGAAGACCACATCGAGAGCAACATCTCCAAGGGCTGGATCACTGAGGAAGAGGCTGCCAAGGGTCGTGAGATCATCAAGGCTACTGCTGAGGCGAAGGCTGCAAACCTTCCCGAAGCAATGATCAACAACATCTCAAACGGCCGTCTCAACAAGTTCTTCAAGGAGAACTGTCTGATGGAGCAGGAATATGTACAGGACAGCAAACTCACTGTCGGACAGTTCCTCGATCAGACTCAGAAAGGTCTCGTTGTTGTCGACTTCAAGCGCGTCAACCTCAACCAGGACTAATTGATTAGACCATAATGTTTGAGAGCCGCTCCCCCAACGGGGAGCGGCTCTCTTTGCTACAGTATTTAAAACATTATTTATCTTGCTTTACTCAGTACGATGTTGAATTCATTCTGATCTGGCAGTGTCACCTCGTAGGAGAGGAAATTTCCTTCCATTTTCAAAGTAGCGGCCTGATAGAGATCTTTGATTTCGTTCGTTACGGTCCCGTACATAAAGACTGCCGTTCCGCGATAACCGCTCATAGTCGCAACGAGTATATCGCTCATTCCTTCGGTTTCCGATGGTGTGGCATAGACGAAAACACAAACCTCGTTATTATTGCCACCGTTGATCATGTAGTCAAGAGGAATCTGATTCAGGATGGCGAATGCGGCCGTACCGGTGGTCTTGATCTGCTCCGCATTAAGATTATACGCGGCCGCAAGTTCGCCTTGGTCACTGATCAGCCCGGTAGCGGGAAGATTGTAATCCGGAACTGTTACCGAAACATTAGGAATATTTGAGAGTGCAGTGTATGCCTCGCGCAGACCCATCGCTGATGCGCCGCTGCAGACACCCGCTGCTACCAGTAGGGAGAGAATAAATTTTTTCATATTCGGAGAGTTTTTTGATGATTATTTCATGATTTCTGAAGACGGTACACAAGGAATTCCCATATTCCTTATGTCATAGATATTTGCCTCGGCCACTTCTTCAGTCGCTGCCGAACAGCAGTCGGTCACGACAGTCGTATTATAATCGAGACCCATAGCGTCTACCGCTGTCGAACGTATGCAGTTGGGATACTGTGTACCTGTCACATAGACATTCTTTGCTCCAAGACCGCGGAGCACGAGATCGAGGTCAGTTCCGAAAAACGCGCTGAATCTCTGTTTTGTGATCTTGATGTCCCCCTGCTTGGGTGCGATTTCGTCGGGTATCGCGGCTCCCGGAGTTCCCTCGATGCAGAAGGGTTTACCCTCCTCGAAGAAATGACGGCGGAAAAGTTCGGCATCGATTCCTGACGGACGGTGAATACGGTAAATATAAATTACAGCCCAGTCGTTCGCGCGGCCATAATCGAGAAATTTGGCAATTGCAGGCAGAGTCGCATAGGCTCCCGCCACATGTTGGGGAGAAGAGGGAAGAACCCAGTCATTCTGCATATCCACCACCAAAATCACATTCTCGGCATGAGTAAGCATGCCGTCAATTTTATTTTCCATAACTTTATATCTTTTTCCCGACTAATCGTATCGGAATTAATTTATTCTATATAAGAAAAACATCTTAACTCGCGATTTGTTTTGCTCATTAAAAGTTCTCATATTAGTTTAAGGCATACAACATCCTCATCAAGATAGTGTGAGCCTTGTTTTATTCCTCAGATTGTTTTGGCTCGGATAAATATCAGTCAATATTAAGCAAAATAAAAAGTCGGTTGAATTCGTTCAAGTTATATGAACGGAATTGCTTTAGGACTATTATTACCTTTTCTCGGCACCGCTTTAGGAGCGGCATGCGTCTTCCTCATGCGCGACGCGATGCCGGGACGTCTGCAGAAAATTCTTATCGGGTTTGCTGCCGGTGTCATGGTGGCGGCCTCCGTCTGGTCGCTATTGATACCCTCTATTGAGATGACAGGAAAGGAGGGATTCATGAGTATCCTCCCCGCCATCGTCGGATTCTTTATTGGAATTTTGTTCCTCTTGTTCCTCGACGAGATTATACCTCACCAGCACATCGAGAGCGACGAAAGCGAAGGCCCGTCATCGCATATCTCCAAAACGGCCAAACTGGTTTTCGCTATCACACTCCATAATCTCCCCGAAGGAATGGCGGTTGGCGTTGCGCTTGCAGTCGCGCTCGACCATAGTTCTTTCTTGCCTATGGCCGGAGCAGTTGCCCTCTCCTTGGGTATAGCCATACAGAATTTCCCGGAAGGTGCTATTGTGTCGATGCCACTCAGAAGTGCCGGCAACAGCCGATGGAAATCGTTTCTCATGGGGACTCTAAGCGGCATTGTAGAACCGATAGGTGCTGTCGTTACCATTCTCCTCGCTTCCGTCGTACTGCCGATACTTCCCTATCTGTTGTCTTTCGCAGCAGGCGCCATGATGTATGTAGTAGTCGAAGAACTCATCCCTGAGACGCAGGAAGGCAAGCACTCCAATTTAGGAACCATAGGATTCGCTGTCGGATTTCTTCTCATGATGGCTCTTGATGTCTTACTGGGCTAAGAGAGGAAAAAGAGTTCTTTTCGGAATTTTTTTTATCACTGATGTCATGTTTGTTCCGGTCTTACGTATCTATAGTATAGACAATGAAAACCGACCATCTGACATCCTCGTTCCTGGCACTCCGCGAAAAGTTGCATCGTAGCGCTCTGAGATTCCTCAAAAACGATGAGGATGCCAGAGATGCTTTGCAGGACACTTTCTTCAACTTATGGAGAAGTAGTCAGGTGGAGACGGAGGCCGAAGCCCGTAACAAGTTATTCTTCGTTTTAAGAAATGTTTGTATCGACCGACTCCGAAAACAGCAGACTCTACCTCTTGATGATTCGATCGTTGAGAGTATGAAATTCTCTCCTCATTCATGTGAGGATATGGAAAAATATGAATCGCTGCTTACCTCCGGCCTAAGTGACATTCAACGCCGCATTTATTGTCTGGTCACTCATGACGGAATGGAGTATGAGGAGATCGCCCGTGATCTCAGCATGACAGTCGAGGCAGTGAGACAGAACATGAGTCGGGCGAGAAAAAGAATTCGTGACAATCTAAATAAACTCGAAAAATGAAAGAGCAGGACATACATCTCACATTGCAGGAAACCGAGCAGTTGTGCCGACTGTATATGGAGTCCCGGCTCTCGGTCATTGAAGAAACCGAACTGCACTATGTGTTAGGCAAACTGCCTTATTCTTCTCCATGTATCGACGAGGTTCGCCGGATCATGGCCCTCCCTCTGTCACGCGAAGCAATTCTTCCCCGCAAGAAACAGTCCCGCTTTTTGAGGATCAGACCAATTGTCGGTATAGCGGCATCTGTTGCGATCGCTTTCGTTATCTGGTTCTCATTCCTGCGTGGAGGGACGGCCTGTGAATCTCATCCCGGCGATTCCCGGAGTTTTGTTATGGCTTATAGCCATGGTAAACTTCTTAAAGACACTGATGCCAGAATTGCCACCGATTTAGCGATGGCAAAGGCGGATTCACTGATGGCCTCCGCCTTTATGAACGAACAATACTGTTTGAATAAAGCCAACGATATAATTTCCACAACCCGTAACAATTAACCGTTCATTATGAAAAAATACATTCTCATTTTTGTCCTTTCTTTGGTGTCGATTGCGGCCTCGGCCACACCCCCCAAACTGCATGTCGAGCACTTGTTTGACGGTTCGTATAACAATAACCCGAGCGTCTCACTCAACATATCAAGAGACCAATCTCAATATTTCAGAGGATGTTCGGTCACTCAAAATAAAAAGATTCTCAACGAGGTGACCCAACTGTTTGAGAAAGATCTCCCCAAGGCCGTAAGCACCAAGCAGATCATCTCAAACGGCACACAGTTCCGATCGATGGTCATCATGAACAATGGCGAGGAAATCTACATCGGCCTCAGTTATGACGCTGACGACGGTTGCTATCTCTTCATCCGTGGCCCCCTCAACGCCTTCAAATAACCGACCCTCCTTATAGACTGCGGCTAAGACGAGGAATTTTCCTCATCAGCTTTATAATTGGAGGCATAAACGAACTTACCTGCTTCTACTTGGCTCCGAAGAGATGCTACTCCTCCTCTTCCCCTAGTCAAACCTATTTGCTTGTCCCATTGTCTAAGTCAGGAACCTGTTTCAGAGATACAGTAAACCTAAATCTGTAAACATAAAAAAGTCAACCTTTTTCAGGAACGGAAATATAATGTTAATTTATATACTTTCGTATATAGATTTCGTATTTGTATTGCGAATATAGACTTTCGCAACTGTCCAATTGCCCATTTCACCATTGGCGTACTTAATTTTTCGTGTGACACGAGAGGCATATATTAAGTATCCTAATTTTGACATTTCATCTAAAACTTCTTGTAATTCCTATTCCGCTTGAATTTGTTGACATGCTTCTAGTTCGGAAAATCCATCACCATACTCCACAAGCGTTTGATAAATAGAGCCAACGTATTCCGCATCTTCTTTATTTATGAAAGGATCATTGGTTCGTTCCATTGCATAACATCCAGATATAATAGCAGCTAATTCAGAACCAGTGGAAATCAGATTAACACGATCTGTTTTGTTTGTCGTAGATAACTCTTCTTTAACCCACGCCTCATGCTTAGACTTTATCTCTATAAGGCTTTCCTTTGGAAATAGGAGAATATTGCTAATGTCGTCAATAGTTTTATGA
>CAMWGM010000071.1 GCA_947173755.1 uncultured Muribaculaceae bacterium | reverse complement strand
CCCACTCACTGTCACCGATTTTGACTGACACCACAGCATCCTCGGGTGCGATGAACAGAAATTTCGAGACATCCCAGCCGGAAGTGTGAGAGAAAGCCTTGGTGCCGTGATAGGTAGATGTTGCGTCGCCTCCGGCCACAGCATATTGTTCGGCAAGATCGAGATAGACTCTCTGAGCATCTTTCTTATTGGCCAAAAAAGTTTTCCATCCTTTTCCGCCTTGTCTTACCGACTTGCGGAAACCCGGGAATTCGGAGTGCATGTTGACGAAACCGACACCCTGCCCACCGTAAGCCGACTGCATCAGTTCACGGAAATCCTGCGTGAAAATATCACCCTCGATATAACTGTCGCCTACAACTGCGATCCTGGCAAAGCCTCCGGGAACAAGGGCATTTTTCAGATGCACCAGCCCGAGACCGGAAGTAGAATAGTCTTCGATCACCACCAGACCGTTCTTTCGCGATGGTTTAGGCTCGGAGATGATTGTGTCGATAGGCAGGGAGAGAAGCGAGTCAGGGGCATTGAGAGGATGGATACGGGAGATAGGAATTCCCTCTACACCCGGCTTAGCGGTCGAGCCTTCGGCAGCCATCGCCTCAAGGAGTTCCGGGTCGATATCGTCAGGAGTCTCCTCCTCAGCCACTGTGTCGGTGGCATGACGCTGCACATCGGAGAAAAGCGAGAAATCTTTCAGTAAACCGCCGGAAAGATCGCGGAGCGGCAGAACCGACACTCCGATAATGGCAGCAAATGCCAGGAGTATGATAAGCAACGGATGACCGGTGTTCTTTTACATAACTGGTGAGGAGATTTTTACTGGTTTAGAGGAGCGGGGAAATCATCGACCGAGTTGTCCGGAGGGCACGGCTGATCGAGCAAGGCCGCTGTCGAGGCGATCTTCATGGAGGTTTCATGCCACTCCGTTTCCTCGTCGCTCAGAGCGGTGAGACCTCCACCTGCATAAAAGTTATAAAGCCAGCGGGCAGAGCCCTGAGCAAGAATTTCTTTATCGTCATCAGCAAAAATGCACCTCAGGTTGACAAAGGCATTGAGTGAGCCGTCTATCACAGTCCCGACCGCACCCGCGTAACAGTAACGGTTGTGGGTTTCATATTCATCTATATCGGCGTAGGCCTGCTCAACCGGAAAACCGAGAGTGGCCGGAGTGGGGTTAAGGGCTTTCAGCACTTTTAGCGGAACCACGTCACCTTCGGCCGAAAACCGCGTGAGGATGTGACGGATCATCCCGAAAGTCAGATCGCAGGGTTCGGAACGTTCCACATCCAGCCCGAGATCCTTCAGACATGTCTCGATATAGTCGGCCACGATGGCCTGCTCCTCTATATTCTTCGCATCCCAGGGGGAAGGATCAGAAACTTTTGCGGTTCCGGCAAGCGCCATGGTCCGGAAAGTGTAGGGTCTCCCCTTATCTGCTTCGAGAAGGAGTTCGGGAGTCGCTCCCATCCAGAAACCGGTGGAAGGAGTATAGCAAAGATAGCGGAAACAATCGGGATAGGCAGCCTGAAGTTTACGGAAATTATTGATTAGACCATCGGCGGCAGGTTCAGCCTCTACGCGCGAAAGCACTACTTTTCCACCTTCTTTCTCAAGACGAGCACGCATATTTACAAATGCCCGGGAATAATTTTCACGCAAAGTCGAAAGTGAAGAGGGCTGAATGAGCGGAAGGCGATCGGGCGACATCTCACGGGGAAGTTGAAGCACTTCGTCGAGAGTCAGCCGGTCGGAAACCCCGGCCATATACTCCTCATCACCTCCGAAGCGGCCGATGAAGAAACGGTCGAGCCCGTCGAGATTCATCAGTTCATTGCCATCTGCATCAAGCGGGAAAACATTGGAATGGTTCCTGTCAATCAGATTGTCTACCATCAGTCGGACGCCGCTCTGACCCGGCATCGAGAAAAGTGCGAAAGGATAGCGGTAAGCGACGCAGATCTGAACTGCCGTCACGAACTTTTTGGCATATTCCCCGGAAGACGCGGGTGTAAGGAAAATCTGCTCGTCCATCATTCGTGGCTGGTTTTGGCCGAGGGACCGATGACACGGCCTATGAGTTCGAAAGGAAGTGCCGAAGTAATTTCGACATCATAGAATTCCCCTTTTTTCAGGGGGATCTCTTTCGAAATAAGAACCTCGGGATCAACTTCGGGAGAGTCAAATTCGGTGCGACCGACATACCACTCCCCTTCCTCGCGGTCGATGATGACTTTCAGTCGGGCGCCGACTTTCTGCTCCTGGAGTTGAGCGGAGATTTCCTCCTGCAGATCCATCAGTTCCGCAAGACGCCGCTGCTTCACTTCTTCGGGAATATCGTCGGAATAGTTACGGGAGGCATAAGTGTCCTCTTCCTCGCAATAGGCGAAAGCGCCCATGCGTTCGAACTTCTGTTCCTTTACAAAATCGAGCAACTGGCGGAATTCCTCTTCGCCTTCGCCCGGGAAACCCACCATCAAGGTAGTGCGGATGTGAATGCCCGGTACGCGCCGACGCATTTCTGCGAGCAACGCGCGGGTTTCGTCAGAAGTAATATGGCGGCGCATATTGGCTAGCACCGGGTCGGCGGAGTGCTGAAGCGCAATGTCGAGATATTTGCAGACATTGTCGCGCTCGGCCATTACGTCGAGAAGTTCAAGTGGAAAGTCCTTAGGGTAAGCGTAATGGAGACGGATCCACTCGACACCGGGAACGTCGGAAATCTCGCGCACAAGACGCGCTATTTCATATTTCCCATAAATATCCTTTCCGTAACCGGTGAGGTCCTGGGCAATGACATTGAATTCCTTGACTCCGCGACCGACAAGCATCCTGACCTCTTCGACAATCTCCTCTATGGGACGGCTCTTGTAGCGACCCGTGATGAGCGGGATAGCGCAGAAGGCACACATGCGGTTGCAACCCTCGGCAATTTTCAGATAGGCATGGTGGCGTGGAGTCGTGATAACCCTGTCATAAGGTGCAGTAGCGGGGAACCGGCCTGCCAGATGACTGACTATGCCGGGCCAGTCGGTCTTGCCCCACCAGCCGTCGACCTCCTCGATCTCGGAAGGAAGATCATCGCGATAACGCTCGGAAAGACAACCCATGACGAAAAGACCCGCGATGTCGCCCGATTTTCTCAGAGACGCCCATCCGAGGATCTCTTCGATCGACTCTTCCTTCGCATCACCGATAAACCCGCAAGTGTTGACTACGACGAAACGGTCGGCAGGTCTGGCTGACAACCACTCCTCAGATTCGGAATCGACAACTCCGAACCCGACATCGGAAAGCATGCGCATCAACCGCTCAGAGTCGACGAGGTTTTTCGAGCACCCCATCGACACAACATTGACCAGTTTCCGCATCACAAATTCTTTTCGCCGAAAAGCGATTCCACAAACGCTCTCTTGTCGAACACCTGAAGGTCGCCGATACCCTCTCCCAGTCCGATATATTTGACCGGAATCTTGAACTGGTCGCTTATGCCGATCACGACACCACCTTTGGCGGTACCGTCGAGTTTTGTGATGGCGAGTTCGTTGACCTGAGTAGCAGCAACGAAATGCTTTGCCTGCTCGAAAGCATTCTGTCCGGTCGAACCGTCGAGCACGAGAAGCACCTCATGAGGGGCGTCAGGGACAAGTTTCCGCATGACGTTATGGATCTTCGTGAGTTCGTCCATGAGGCCCTTTTTGTTATGGAGTCGTCCTGCAGTGTCGATTATGACTACATCGACATCGTTGGAGATAGCGCTCTGAAGAGTGTCGTAAGCCACCGATGCGGGATCGCTGCCAAGTTTCTGCTTAATGACAGGGACATCGGCACGGCGTCCCCATTCCTCGAGTTGCTCGATAGCGGCTGCACGGAAAGTGTCGGCTGCTCCGAGCATCACCTTATTACCGGCAGCCTTGAACTGGGCGGCCATCTTACCGATTGTGGTGGTTTTACCCACTCCGTTGACTCCTACGACAAGAATAACGTGAGGCTTGTGCCCTTCGGGAACAGTGAAATCTTCTGACGAGGAAGTCGCAGAATTCTCGCAAAGCATATCGGAAATCTCCTCGCAGAGGAGACGGTTGAGTTCGGACGAACCTACATATTTGTCGCGCGAAACACGGTCTTTCAGACGGTCGATGATTCGCAGGGTCGTATCGACGCCAACGTCGGAAGTCACGAAGACTTCTTCCAGATTGTCGAGCACATCGTCGTCGACGGTCGATTTGCCCGCTATAGCATGGGAGATACGGTCGAAGAATCCCCTCTGGGTCTTCTCGAGACCTTTTTCGAGAGTTTCCTTCTTCTCTTCCTTATTTTTCTTAGAGAAAATATCAAAAATGCCCATATTTCTAATCTAAACTTTCAGTATCTGAGACCCTTCGGTCTCAATCAGCCTACAAAATTACACATTTTCCGTAACTTTTCAAAACATGAACGACTTATGCATCAAAAAATGAGAGACAAAAAGAGCGAAAAGAAATTTTAGAGATATTTAGGAGAAGTTATTTGGCAGAATGTCGGCAAAGGTGTATTTTTGTTATAACTCAAAACGAAAAATGTCATGATAAAGAAAATATATCTTGCAGGTGGATGTTTCTGGGGCACCGAACATCTCTTTTCGCTCGTTGACGGAGTGAAGTCGACCACCGTCGGCTATGCCAACAGCCGTGTGGCTGATCCGACTTACAAAATGGTTTGCACAGGCCTTACAGGAGCGGCTGAAACGGTCGAGGTTGAATATGATGACAATGCGGTCGGACTCTCGGAACTGCTTGTCATCTACTTCAGAAGCATTGATCCGTTGTCGCTGAACCGACAGGGGAACGACGTAGGCACGCAATATCGCACAGGTATCTACTACACTGATCCGGCGGATCTCCCCGTGATAGAGGCAGTGGTGGCAACCGTGCAGCGGCGTCATCCGGATCAGCGCATCGCGGTCGAAGTGAAACCGCTCGAAAACTTCTATCCGGCTGAACTTTATCATCAGCAATATCTCGATAAGAATCCCGGTGGATACTGTCACATCGATCCTGCGTTGTTCAAGGAAGTCAGTACCCGCTCGCCACGGAGCAACGACAAGGATGAACTCCGTGAGCGTCTGACTCCACTCCAGTGGGAAGTGACTCAAAACGGTGCGACCGAACGTCCGTTCATCAATGAATATGACCATGAATTCCGCCCGGGGATATATGTCGACGTGACAGACGGGACTCCCCTTTTCATCTCATCGCGGAAGTATGACTCAGGATGCGGGTGGCCTGCCTTTACGCGCCCCATTGATCCGTCGCTCGTCACCGAACATACCGACACCTCTTTCGGCCGTGTCCGAACCGAAGTGCGATCAGCCTCGTCAGGCTCACATCTCGGTCACGTCTTTCCCGACGGTCCGGCTTCGGAAGGAGGAATTCGATATTGCATCAATTCGGCATCTCTCCGTTTCATTCCGGCCGACAGGATGGAGGTGGAAGGGTATGGAGACTATCTTCCGCTCCTTAATGCATAACTACTTGTCTTATCAGACCAACGGCAAGAAATGACGATAGGCCCGGTCGAATGACTGAGCCTATCGTGCATATAGGATTTAAGAAGTATTCAGTTTAGAAGATCCAGCCGGCAGTGATGGTCCAGTAACGGTTCTTACCTGCGATACCGGCTGATGTAGTGTCGACACCTGTGAGACGGACAAGCGAGTTGCTCAGACCGAGGCCATAGCGGGCGTTGAGATCAAGATGCTTGAAGAAGCGGACACCTACTCCGAAGTTGATGGCCCAGTCTACAGCCTTTCTCTCATAGGCATTCATAAAGCCCTTCTTGGATGCGAGGAAAGACACCGAAGGACCGACTGCGAGATAAGGAGCGACTACATTGCCAACGACGGGGAGGGAGAAATTATAGCGGACATTGAGGGGGATCTCGATATAATCACTCTTCATAGCCTTATCGATATTGTTGAGGTGAGCGTCGGTCACACGGTGAACATACATTGCCGAGAGATCGACACCTACGCCAACGAGGGGAACGGTGAACTCAGTCAGGAGACCGCCGGTCCAACCTGCACGGTTGCTTGCGCTGAATGTCTGGGCAGCGTTGTCCTTAGAGAAGTGGAGAGAGTTGACGTTCATACCGGCACGCACACCGAACTTAAACTGGGCAGCAGCAGGCATCACGCCTACGCTGACAATCATGACCAAAGCCATGACGAGAGCCTTGAGTGATTTCATAAATTGAATTAAGTTGAAATGTTGTGATTTACGCAGCAAAGGTACAAACTTTTGAAATTAAATCAAAATTATCCTAAAAATTTTCGGCAGACTGACTGCTTTCTGAAATAAAGGCGTATTTCAAAGTAGTATCCTGAGAGTTACGGTGTCATTTTGACACTATTGTCATTGATGTCATTACTGTCGGTGACGGCGCTTTTTTCTTCGCTTTGATTTATAGTCTACGACCAGTACAGGGGCAAACTGAACGGGATCATAGAGAGGGGCACCCTCGACTGGGGTGAACAATCCGTTTGCAGGAATTTCCAATTCTGATACGGCTGAATCCATTAAAACCTCTGACGATGTGACGACAGGGGTGGTAGCCACACTGTCGCGCGAGGAGTCAGACTTTTCTGATTCAGTTGCGCAACCCTTCTGAGAGGCATCCATTCGTGAGGCTTTCGCCTCGCGACGGCGCGCGGCAACTAAACGCGCTTTGGCAGAGCGTTCGATTGCTTGGACGAGCATCTGACGGACATCTTCCTCGTCGGCATAGAATTCGACACTCTCCATAAGAACAAAACCTTCAATTATATCCGAGACTTTCTCATAGAGACGGCATTTCTGATGATAATCATAATAATTGGAGGTAATCCGAGAGAATATCTTAACTGCGGCGGCAGCTGAAACAATCATGCGTGACTTGGGTGAATTGCTTTTCATATCTTTTTTTCCGCAAAGTTACACCGGATTGACGGGGAAAATGGTGCGATAATGATCCTTTGATACAACACATAAATCACAATTTATAATTATGAAAGCGTTTTATGGAATTCGGGGAAGCAGGGATGTTTGCAGATTTCCGAAAAATTTCGTATCTTTGTATGTTTAACGCGATTTTTATGAATAATCTCTCTCCAGATAAAGATCAGAATATTATAGTAAAAGGCGCGAAGGTTAACAACCTCAAGGATATAGATGTTGAGATACCTCGCGGAAAGATGGTGGTGATCACCGGAGTCTCCGGCTCCGGGAAATCATCGCTTGCTTTCGATACCCTCTATGCCGAGGGGCAGCGACGCTATGT
>CAMWGM010000070.1 GCA_947173755.1 uncultured Muribaculaceae bacterium | reverse complement strand
GTGACCCCGGAGAGGCTCGAACTCTCGACCCACTGATTAAGAGTCAGTTGCTCTACCAACTGAGCTACGGAGTCATGCTTTTGAGTTATTGGAATGGTTGTTTCTCAATTGCGATGCAAAGGTAGGGAGTTTTTCTGATGTGACCAAATTTTTGGGCGGATTTTTTTGAGTGAACCGCAGAAATATGAGAAAATGACAATTAGATGTTCTGGATGGCTCCGTTAAGAGTGGCTGAAAATGATTTGAGATGGAAGATTGAGTAATAAAGCAGGGGGCATCAGTCCGCGGATTATCTTCGATGGAGATGACAGAATTGGTAGAATGCGACTGCCGAGGCTGCTGCCACATTGAGCGAGTCAACTCCATGATGCATGGGGATGCGGGCAACGTAGTCTGCCGAGGTGATGACCTCCTGTGAGAGACCGTCTCCTTCTGTACCCATGATTATCGCAACGCGCTCGAGGCTGCTCAGCGCGGGGGAGTCGATAGGAAGTGAGTTTTGGGTCAACGCCATGGCGACTGTGGAAAAACCGTATCCACAAAGCGAGGAGAGGGGAGTGTCAATATAAGTCCAGGGGACCAGGAATACACTTCCCATCGAGACTCTGACGGCACGGCGGTTGAGCGGATCGCAGGAAGTGGGAGTGAGTAAGATAGCATCTATTCCCAGGGCGGCTGCCGAGCGAAAGATGGCTCCGACGTTCGTGGTATCGACAACCCCGTCGATCACGCATATACAACTGCAGTCGGCCACCACATCGGCTACGGATGGAAGAACCGGACGTCGCATCGCACAAAGTACTCCCCGGGTCAAAGTATATCCGGTCAGTGACGAAAGTAGTTCGCGTGATCCCGTGAGGATTTGCATTTCCGGAGCGCGCTCAATGATCGAAGCAGCATCCCCGGTCAGGTGCTTTTCCTCACATAGAAGGGAAACGGGCTCGTAACCCGTGTCGAGTGCGACGTTGATCACTTTGGGACTCTCGGCAATGAAAAGTCCGTCGGAAGGGTTGAGGCGATTGCGCAATTGTGCCTCGGTGAGCGACGCAAAGGGGGCGGCTGTGGGGTGGTCGAGCGAAGTGAGACGGATGGGTTGAGTGGTCATCGTGCGAGCGATAGGTTGAGATTGAAACCGAAGGATGTTGATGAGGTGGGGTAGGAGGTCGACGACACGATCGGCGTATTCACCTGATGGTCGAAGAAGGCTCCGATTGTCAGGCGGCGGCTCATGACGTAGTTGGCCATGACATTGATGTTGAGCGCGCGTGTGCCCGAAGTCGCCTGGGTATAAGCAGTCTCTATTCTGCGGATCAACGCCTGTGTCTCAGACAACTGGAAGTCGGCGTTAAGCGTGAGGTCGTTAGATATGCCGTGTCCCGATCCCTTCATCTTGAGCACGGTGTTGAACCCGACGATTTTGTAGCCTAATCCAAACTTAAGTGCCGTCTGATTGGCCTCCACGATCTGGCCGGCCGAACTGTTGAGCGTAAGTGTTCGCGAGTCGCGATATTCCGCCGAGATAGTCATGTCGTTTTTGAGCGTTACCGAGGCCCCGAGCAGCGGTGCAAATTTCTCTGTGATCGCAACCGAAGAGATATTATAAACCGAAGAGGGAATCGGGTTACCGGTCAGTTCATCAATGGTAAATCCGAGATTATTGCCCGTTGCAGCGACCCAGTTGAGGAATGATCCGTAAGATCCGACGCTGTAGGTGCACTGATAGGCATGGGAAAGGGTGAAAGTTTTGAAGAGATTTTTCAGATTACCAACATAAATGAGACCGTCATATGTGACACGCCAGTTGGGGAGAGCATGGGCGAAAGACGGGAATGGGCTTAGATATTGCTTGGCCGGATCGCTTCCTGTATACGCGGCGATGAAAGCGGGGATGAGAACGTCTGATGATGTCGGACTGATTGTGCCGAGTTCGGGATTGAAAGTCTGACCGGCATGCGGATTTCCGGCAAGTACGCCCGTCCTCGGATAACTGAGGCCATAATATTGCTCCTCGATACGCGAAGCGATCACGGGAATGTTAGCAAGAAATTGGTCGAAAGTCTCTGAAGCATATCCGTTGTCGGCCTTGAAATGTTTGAGAGCCGTGCGCATCGCAACATGGGTCTTCGTATAGGAACCTGCCAGCGATGTCGGCATGCCTTCATACATGAACTGAGTGGAGCGGGTGCGGTTGTCGGTGCGGTTGGTGGTCAACTGGATCTTGAGACCTCTGATCGGCTCAAGATTGAGTTCGATGTTGAGTTCCTTCGCATGGCTCGAGATAGCCGGCGATGTCTGGCCATCGTCAGTGATGAGCCATCCTCTCGAAAGAGCCTTGTTGATATAGGAGTCTCCTGCGAATCCGAACGCGAAGTCGAGTCCCGGCGACATCGGGCCGTAGGCTTTCGACTGGCCGAAAGCCGGTCCTATTGAAGGACGGAACAAAGGAAGTGTCATCGAACGAGTGTCGCGGAAACGCACCGAGGCTGACCGCGGCGACATGATGAAGCGTGCGGCATATTCTGAGAACTGCTGCATGAAACTCTTGTTGTCCTTAATGATTTCCTCGATGGTGAACTTGACGTTTTCCTTACCTCGGGTGAGGATGAGAAGATTGTTCGGGTCGACAATTTTATGCTCTATCTTCATCGGGGTACCTTTGGTGTCGACTGCCGTCACTTTGATCTTCGTGGTTCGGAGATTATGCTTTATAGTTATCGTGGTGTCCGGCTTGAGGGTGAGTGTGCGCTCAAATTTTCTGGGTTTGCGTGCGGTTTGTGCAGTGCGACGCGCAGCAAAACGTTGATTGACCTTCTTGGCCCAACCCCATTTGTTGTAGAGGGTCTCGAAGTTGATGCGGCCGTCAGTGTTGAGGGTCGCCTGATTGGCGATAGAGTTGCCCATCGAGATCCCGTCGACCTCGGCACCACGATCCCAGCGATAAGTAGCATTGTATGTGGCTGACGCATTCAGCCAGTCAAGAGCAGGGATACGGTTGAAAGGAGCGCGGTAGTTTCCGGTGAATGTCTGGTTATAACTCCAGGGGGTTCCCAGTTTGAGGATGCTCTGCAGGACCGTGTCTTTCCACTCTTTATACTGGTCGGGAAACAGGTGACGGTTCACTGCGCCCATAGTCTCCTCGATGCGCGCCGACGTATTGCTCTGGAAAGTTGCCGTCAGCGATTTCGTGAGATTCCATGTGAGCGAGAATTGTCGGTCCCAGATGAAATTTTTGCTCACCGAGACAGGCAACTGGAAATTCTGGTCGATCTCCGAACGGGTCTGAAGTTCGTAGTAATAGCGGGAGATGTTGGTGAGGAACGAGATGTTCGAAGGTGCATAGTTGAACTCCCACTCCTTGAAAAATTTCAGATGTTTGCTCTTGCTCTTGATGAAGCCGAGCGGACGGACTCCTTTCAGATAAGGCGTATAGTTGTACTGGAGCGATCCGCGGTAATCGTTTGTATTTTCATACTCCGTATTGGGATCGTTTTTGTGCTGTTTGTTGAACGAGAAATTGACCGTGAAGTTTGCAGGATCCCATGGCATGGGGTTCTTGGATTTCACGTCGAATTTCAAGCCGGAGATAGAGAAACTCTTGACCGTGGCACGTTCGACCGCGAAATTCATAATCGAGTCGCGCTGCTGCTTTGTCGAACACGCATCGAGAGCATCCTTGAGTTCCACATCCTGATCGAGCGGATTATACTTGGGTGTCACGACCTCCTCACTGTATGAATAATAGATCGGGGCACGCAGTTTCGCTTTCTCGGGCAGGAAGCGGCCTGCATCCACCTGCATCGCGAAGTTGAGTTGGCGGTAGTCATCGAGTCGGCGCGAATTGAGCGGCTGATCGACACTGCCGAAACCTGCAGTCTCGACATGGCCGGCCACGTTGAACGTAGCAATGTCTGACACGGCAAGATTCACGTTGGCCTTGGCAGCCCATCCGCCCTCGTTGTTGAAATCGGTCACCTTGAGTTCGTTAACCCAAACGATGCCGTCTTTTGTATGGGCCGAGTTGTTGCGCACACCGATGAGCATGACGCGGATATCGCTCAACGAGGGATTGCCGATCACGCTGATACGGTTGCGCTCGTTTTCAGGATCGCGGCTAGAGAAGATCACTCCGAAGCCTACGCCGGGCTGATTTTCATTCTTGGCGCGGTTGCGTTCCTTCTTGAGATTGACGAGAGTCTGCAGAGGGAAGTCAAGATAGTTTGACCGTGGCCACACCTCGTTACGACCCTGGGCATCGTCGGCATACTTGCCGAAGGGTGTCAGGTCGAGGGGTACCTCATATTCATAATAGTTGGCCTTGACGTCAGAACCGAGACGGATGAACACTGAGAGTTCACCGCTCTTCAGATTGGTGGCATCATCAATGAGACGCTCGGCATGGACCCACATCTGCATCCGCTTGTAGTTGCGCAGGTCAAGAAGAGTGTTTTTATATACACCACGGGCATCGCCGGCCCGGAGATCCTCCACTTTAAGCGACATCGACTGTTCGTTGAGCTGCACGATCTGACTCTGCCCCGGATCGGTAATACGTGTGACGCCGGGAGGCAGGACATAGTTGACCGGCTCGCGTGTCGCGTTTTCCTCGATGTTGACAACGCCCACGTCGAGCGTGCCCTCTGCCGGCGAATCTCCACGGTTGTTGAGATTGAATTTGTAAGGACGCCATTCTCCCTTGACGAGCTCGAATGTCGCGAAACGCAGATGGGTTGGGGCGCGGAACCCGGTCATGAACATACGGGCGAAACGGATGGTCGAAAAGTCGTTGATCGATCCGATTTTCTTCTCATAGTCCGCCAAAGGCACCTTAAACTGATACCATACCACCTCCTGAGTCGTGCCATCGTTGTTGGCCACGATGCTTACCTGCTTGTCGGTGATATAGTTTTTGCCCACCTCGAGATCGGCCGGGCGGATTGACACGCGATACTGATAATAGCGTTCATATTCGTTGAGAGTGTTGTCCTGATTGATATCCTCGACATCAGGAGTAGAGCGCGACGACTGATAGAGTGCGTCGGGCGCGGTCTCGGGCGAGAGCGAGTTGCCTTCGACACCGTTGTATCGCTTATAGCGTTCGAGCACACCGAGGCGCTGCTCGTCATAGTCGTAGCCGCGGAAAAAATGATAATTGTCGCCGGCCGGATCCTGAAACGGAGAAAACTCATCGAGTTCCATACGGGCAATTGCGTCCGGCGAGAGTTTCTGACGCAGGGCCGTGAGATAATTCTCGTATGAAGAGAATGAGAATTCGTCTTCGTTAGCAAGGCCGTCGAAACCGACATCCTGGATGGGACGCGAGGAAGAATTGTTGTCGAAAGCATAGGGGAGCGAGTTCTGCTTTGAAACGCGGCCCCAGACGGTCGACTCCATGAAGCGTTCATCACCATCGACCGGTATGCCGTTCTCATAACTCTTCAGACCATCTTTCAGGATATCCTCGCTGATTTCTCCGAAGTTGAGATAGAGGTCACCTCCGTCGCGGTTGTCGGCATTGGGATCAAGGAACGGGTCGAGCATCCAGAACTGGACATACTCGATGTTGGTGGTCTCGAAGTTAGGGTTATCCATCTTCCTCATGATGCCTCCCCAACGTTTTTCGGGCGAAAGAAGAGCCCCGTCGCTGTCGATATTGACTGCGTCGAGGTTATACGGACCTCTTTCAGTCGGGTAGAAAGAGAGATTAAGGGTCTGGATGGTGTTGCTCTCTCCATAGGTAGCCTGTCGCCCGGGGAAAATCTCACGCGTGGTGACCTCACGGATATAAGGATTGTTCATCTGGGCCGGATCATTCTTGATGTATGCCGGGCAGAGCGAAGAGTTACGGATGGTGAACATCCTGTCGATGAAATACCAGTTGATCAGGGCTCGGTTTTTGCCGTAATCCACGTTGTTGGAGAGTGCAGCTTCGGGGAACAGTGCCGTGGGCGACGGGTCGTAAGGAGTGGATGCAAGATTCCATGAGTAGGGTGAACGCAGATCGATGCCCACCTGGCTCGACTCGAAATCGTCAACGTAACTCGAACCCTTGGTAGAGCCTGATTTCTGCGAGTGGGGCACAAGTTGGGCGAATTCCGCTTTCACGTCCAGCGATGAAGGTTGGGTGGCGTTGACCGTTGGGATCTTATTGAGGAGATTGGTAAGCCACATGAAACGGGTGTTGTAGCGCAGGTTGAGACCCCACATCGTGTTGTTGACCACTTCGTCGCCGATATTGACCTTTTCTGTCAAGGCCTTCTCGGAAAAGTGCATTATCGTACCACCGATCTCGAAATCCTTGTTGAACTTATAGTTAAGATCAAGGCCGAGCAGTGTCTTTCGCTGGGTGGAGTAGAGGCTCTGGTTTTCAAGCGTGACCGAAATACTCTGTCCCGAGTCGATAATGCTCTGATTCGTGATCGTGACGATACCCATTGCGTAGTCAACCGTATAGTCGGCATTCTCCGTGAGAGGCACACCACCGGCGGTCACGATCACCGAGCCTCTCGGCACGTTCATCGCGTTAAGACGTATCTGCGAACCGGATGAAGCCTGATAGCGACCAGTGAGTACAAATTTATTCTTGTCGGCAAACTGTCGCGCGACGATGAGAGTCGAGTCATACAGTTCCTGATAGCAATATTGTTCGGCCAGTCTCTTGTCGCCTATCTTCTCGGCAAGATGGCTGCCGAAAGGTTCGACAACCGGAAAAATCACTTTTCCCTGTGACGAAAGGATGGTATAGCCTTCGATGAAGTCAAAAAATCCGTCGGGATTCGACGCTTCGTTGGTGTCTATGCGGTCAAGACCCATCACCTGCAGAAGTGGTTCGTTGGCGATTGAGGGAATGGGCAGATAGTTGATCTCGGTTCCCGTTGTGTCGGAAAGATATTTGACATTGAGCCTGAAGTTAGCCTTCTGTACCTGATAAGCACCGAGCGAATAAACGTTTTTCATCATCAGATCCCACATCGGCAGATAAGGATTGATGGTGGTCGACTTGAGCATCTTAAGATAGAGGCTCTGGTCGGTGGTGGTGATGTCGGCTGAAAATTCACCCACCTGGTAGACCTGACCGTTCCATGTGTATTCGTAAGCCACGGCGAGCACTTCGTCGCTGCTGAGGGCACTCCGGAGCGAAATATAGCCCAGGGTTGAATTGAGGGTGTACTCGGACGACGAAAGCAGACGGGCCGACTCGACTTTCTCATAGTCGGAGCCGCCGTCGATGCCGTAAGCGCTGAGGGGAGCCAGAGCCTGGGTGACAGTATTGATATTACGCGCTCCCGGATATTCGGTCTTGATGACCTGCAGGAG
>CAMWGM010000069.1 GCA_947173755.1 uncultured Muribaculaceae bacterium | reverse complement strand
CCTGGACCCCCACCGCTACCACTCATGCCGTAATGCATGCCACTCTCTCCGCACTCCGCTCTCCACTCTCCCCTTTCCTGCCTCACACAAGCCGTAAGGCATGCCCCTCTCCGCTCTCCACTCTCCCCTCTCATGCACCCACTCATGCCGTAAGGCATGCCGACGAAGGGTCGGAGACCCTTAACCCTTCGTAACCCCACCTTAAGCGAACGCGCAGACAGTCATCGCGTAAGCGCATGACCGTCTGCGTCGTGAGCGTAGGTGGGGACAGCGACACCCATCGCCCTCGTTGGTCGTAGACCATCAACTCCCCCCACCATCACAATGATCAATTCTCCGTGGAGGGGCCGTTCTTTACCGGCACCACAACGACCCGGCTGAAATTCAGGGGAGTCCATCCGCGGAAAGTATTAATAAAATCATACTTCCCCACAAACTCAACCAACCCTAAAGGCAAGTCTGCAACATCGCTGACCTTCTTTTCATCAAAAGGCTTGAACACATAGACAGACATGATATCTCCAACCTTGCAATTGCCGACACTACCCGAAGAAAGCACCGAGCGCAGCGACTCCTCAATTTCGTGAAGATCATAGCTGAACACTGCTGTGAGGCAGTTTCCTTTACAGTCCTTGATCACCGGGCCACCATAAGAAGTTTGGAGTTCCGTACCATCTAAACCGAAAACATCCTTGATGCTTCCCACCAGTTCTCCATCCTTGATGAAACCACGATCCTTGAAAAATCCACGATCATGATACGACGTCCCAAATACGCGATTTCTCAGATCCGCACGATAAGCAATTTTGGCCTGGTCAAAATCCGGATTAGTCTCAACCACATTGTTGTCGAGATCGTCCACTAAATCGTCAATCATACTCATAATAATCTATCAATTGAATTTAAACTTTTGAATCGCATAGCAATTCAATCACAAATATAGCAATAATAATCACAATCCGCAACCAATCCTCTCCAAAATTGTACTAACATCCCTCGCATTTCCCCCATCCTCACTTCCCTCCTCACTTCCCTATTTTCCGAAAAATTCGTATATTTGTGATTTAAAATCCTAAGAATGATAGCAAAAGAAGAGATATCGTACCTGTTGAAGTCCACCGAATCATATCGTGTGGAACGCACTACAAGTACCGGCAACATGGACAAATTCTGTGAGGCCATTTGTGCGTTTGCCAATGATATGCCCGCCTCCAGAAAAAATGGCTATCTAATAATCGGAGCGAAAGATGATGGATCGATCGCGGGCATGAAAGTAGATGATGATCTGCTGAAAAAGATTGCAGGGATACGTTCCGATGGGAATATATTACCCCTACCCACTATGTCCGTCGAACGATTTTCCTTTCCTGAAGGAGACCTTTTGGTCGCTGAAGTCCGACCCTCCGACTTACCGCCGGTGCGTTACCGTGGGAGGGTGTTTATACGCATCGGTCCAAGACGCGACATTGCGACAGAAACCGAAGAAAGAATACTGGCCGAACGGCGATGTTCGTTTATGGCCACATTTGATGCGACCCCATGTTTAAACGCAACACTCGATGATTTGGACATCGATTTCATTCAGTCACATTATCTTCCGGCCGCATTCGATGATGAAACACTGGCAAATGATCGCCGGGACATAAAAGAGCAACTGGCCTCTATTCATCTTTATGACCGTGACAATGATTGTCCTACTTATGCCGGAATAATACTTTTCGGTAAAAATCCCAAATATTTTCTTTTGGGTGATTATGTTCAGTTTGTGCGTTTCGACGGAAATAATAAGGGAGGAGATATCCTAAACGAACGGCAATTTACAGGACCTCTCTGCAAAATGCTTCCGATTCTTGAATCCTTTGTACGCGATGCAATCATAACACAACGGCCTGTGCCTGAATCTCTTTTCCGCGAAAGAACCGTTTGGAACTACCCGGAAGGAGCGATACGCGAACTGGTCATGAATGCCTGCATGCACCGCGACTATCAGTCCAATATGCCAATCAGGCTATATCAGTTCGACAACTTTATTGAGGTTATGAATGCCGGAGGTCTTTATGGCGAAGCACGTCCGGAGAACTTTCCGTCAGTCAATGACTATCGTAATCCACTCGTGGCCGAAGCCATGCGAGTGTTTAAATACGTCAATAAATTCAATCGTGGCGTAACTCGCGTGCAGGAAATGCTCAAGGAGAACGAAAATCCTGCGGCAGAGTTTGACGTGAAGTCCATAACGGCTTTCCGTGTCCATGTTCATGCCACAAAAGAAACCTACCCAAGTCAGGGCACAAGTCAGGGCACAAGTCAGGGCACAAGTCAATCAGTTACAGAAAAAATCATTGAATTCTGCAAAGTCCCTCGAACATTGGCCGAAATCACACTACACTGTGGGTATCAGAACAAACGAAAGTTTAGGGAACATTATCTCACCCCTCTCCTCGGTACCAGCATCCGAATGACTATCCCCGAAAAACCTACAAGTCGGTTACAGAAATACGTCGTCATCTAATGGTTGACTCGATTTAAAGCGAAAGCCAAAAATGTAGGGACATCCCTTCGGGATGTTTCCCACGTCCCCACTCATGCCCCTCTCTCCGCCCTCCGCTCTCCCCTCTCCTTCTCCCGCTCATGCCGTATCCACTCTCCCCTCTCCACTCTCCACTCTCCTCCCCACCCTAAAGGATCATTATCGCACTATTTCCCTCGAAATCCTTCGTAACTTTGCATCATAAAAACGGGGAGACCCAACCCGGTCTCCCCACAAACTTATTTCTTTTTTCGATCTCTCATGATCGGACCTCCATTGGGTGCTATGGTCGGTTGTTTGGGCACACGCCCGAGCATCTTCAGAGCCGCCTCACTCCGCTTCCTTCCGAGCAGTTCCTCTGCCTCAGGCGTCGCCATATTTGCCGTTTTAAACGACGCCTCCCGCGTGGACTGTTTGAAATCGCGGCGGCGTTCGGCAGCCCTGGCATAGCCACCCTTCCGAGGACGATACTTCTTCTCAAGTTCAGACGGTTCGCCGTCAAACTCGTCGCGGCGACGACGTGCCTCCTTGCCGCCCATTCCCGCCGCACGGGCCTCGCGCCTCCATTCGGCATCGCTCTTGCGCTGATACTTACCACCCTTCGCTGGCTCGCGACGCTCCTTTTTCAGGCGTCCACCCTCGCGGCGGAAGTCACTCTTCGTGCCTTCGAAACTGATGTATTCGCGCAACTCGCACTCCAGACCACCGTTCTGCAACTCCTCCTTCATCGAAGGAGTCAGGCCTATGGCAGACAGACACTCCTCGTTGCTCGAGATGATCCATGCATGATACCCTTTGAACACCTTTTTTATTTTTGTTCCGAGGGTCTTGTAGAGGTTCAGAAGATCTTCAGGATTAAGACGCTCGCCATAAGGCGGATTGCTGACCATCACGCCTGCCACCCCGTCGGCCGGAGCCTCCTCCCACTGCGCCAGAGGGCGCACACGCAGGTTGACATACTCGTCGACACCCGCCGATAGAACATTCTTCTCGGCGGCAGCCACAGCCTTGGGTGAAATGTCGGAGCCATAGATCATAAACTCCGTCTCGCGCGGAGCCTCCTGCTCGGCCATGACGCTGTCGAGCAGCGCTCCGTCGAAATCGCGCCAGTTTTCGAAAGCCCAGCCGCTGCGGAACGTCCCCGGACGGATGCCGGCCGCTATCAGGGCAGCCTCGACGACAAAAGTGCCCGAGCCGCACATCGGGTCGACCAGCGGAGTCTCGCCTCGCCATCCGCTCTTGAGCAGAATGCCTGCCGCGAGCACCTCGTTGATCGGCGCCTCGGTCGAAGCCACGCGCCATCCGCGCTTGTGTAGCGACTCGCCCGACGAATTGAGCGACAGCGTCACGCGGTCGCCGTCGATATGCACGT
Source organism: uncultured Muribaculaceae bacterium (assembly GCA_947173755.1). Taxonomy (GTDB): domain Bacteria; phylum Bacteroidota; class Bacteroidia; order Bacteroidales; family Muribaculaceae; genus Duncaniella. The sequence goes on along the minus strand of CAMWGM010000069.1, from coordinate 3,447 downwards.
TGATCATCACGTCGGCACCGTCCAGACGCACCTTCGGGCGTTTTTCCTCCCCGAAACGGTCGCGGAACCAGTCGACAATGGCATCCTTCACCTTATAGGTGACATATTTCGAATGAGTGAACTCGCGCCCGTGCACAGTCGAGTCGATCGAGAACGTCTTGTCGAGCGCAAGCACCTGTCCCCAGTCATACTCCTTCACCATTTCGTAGAGCGACTCGGGATCTGACGCTATGAATTTGTAGATAGGCTTCAGGATGGTGAGCGCGGTGCGGCAGGCGATGTTGGCGCGGTAGAGCATCGCGAGATCCCCCTCGAAGGAGACCATTCGCAGGCCCGGCTCAACATTGGTCGCCCCAAGAGCGCGGAGTTCCTCGGCCAGCACCTCTTCAAGCCCTTTGAGGGTCTTGGCCACCATTTCAAATTTCTGTTCCATATCTCGTTGATTTGCAGTAAATTTTCGGAATGTTGATTATTTGTCGCCGCCGGTGCTGACAAAATTGTCGGCCTTGGCCTGGATCAGTTTCTCGCCGGGAGCCACGTCGCGCGCCACCCACACGTTGCCACCGATCACGGCCCCGCGGCCGATGGTCACGCGCCCCAGGATAGTCGCGTTGGCATAGATGATAACGTCGTCGCAGATAATCGGGTGACGCGGAAGCCCCTTCACGGGATTGTCATCCTGATCCCTGACGAAACTCTTCGCTCCCAGCGTCACACCCTGATAGATGTTGACCCGGTCGCCGATGATGGCTGTAGCCCCGATCACCACACCCGTCCCGTGATCTATCACGAAACTGTGGCCGATCGTCGCCGCCGGATGGATGTCGATGCCGGTGATCGAATGGGCCAGTTCGCTGATCATACGGGGAAGGATCGGCACACCCGCCTCCACGAGCAGATGGGCTATGCGGTAGCACACCGTCGCACGGAACCCCGGATAGGAGGCGATGACCTCATAAGGAGACTCCGCAGCCGGATCGCCCTTGTAGGTCGCTATGATGTCGGTGTCGAGAATTTTTCGAAGATCCGGAAGCCGAGTCACGAAATCTTCGGCTATCCCGAGCGCGTGGGCGTGGATATCGGCAAGTGTCGATCCACACCATCCCTTCGAGAAACACATCGCCGCCATGATCTGATGGGTCAGCAGATCGATGAGCGCGTGTGCGTCGAGAGTCATGGCCGAACGCATCACCGACGGATTGGTCACCGAGTCATCGGCGAAGCCGGGAAACATAAGTCTGCCCGACAGACGGGCGATCTTTCTGACACTGTCGGCCGAAAGCATCGGCTCGCCTTCACGCGAACGCGTGGGGCATGTGTGACGCATTTCATCGAGACTGCACAGTCGCGAGATGGCTCTGTCGAGGTTATCCTGACGTGAGAGGGAGGCGATCGGTTCCATGATTTTCCTGTTCTTGCAATTCTTATTGCAAAGTTAGTGAAAAAAGAGGTTATCCGGGGAGAATTTTCGATTTTTTAATTAGGAAAATCATGCTTTACGGCTCCTTGTAGAGACGCATCTCGCACGCCTCGCAGTCAAACTCGGCTCTCAGCCGCAGCCTGGGGTTATCGAGGAAAAGAGTAGCCGGCATCCGTTTTCCCTCGGGCGTCTTCAGGCAGCAGCCCATCTCGCGCCGCAGACAGTAGCGTGTATTCATGACGAGTGTCTCCCCCTCGGGCCGTTCCACCTCGACCGCCATCTCCCCGACTGTCGCTCCATGCTCCTCATAGACTCTTCGTGCGAGCCGGTTGGCCACATTGTCGCGATAGGTCGTTCTCTCCACCGACGCTTTGGCCGAAGGATCCTCCTCGCGCCGTGTCCCGAAGCGGAAGGTCGCCCTTTTGTCGCGGTCGAGTGCCTCCACTGCCTTGCGGCGGAGATCCGACAATACGGAGGCCGCGACAAACTTATCGCCGACAAGATCGACCACCTGCCTGGCCGCGTAGCATGTCGCCCCGAGTTTGGTCAGGATCTTCCTGCGCTGACTCTTCTGGGGAGTGACAGCGTCAGTGAGCGCGAGAGGTTCGGAAGCGACTGTCGCCGAGTGTCCGTAGTCATCGGCGAGTGTGAGCGTGAGCCGGTTGCCCGGAGTCACCGCCAGCGACATGTCCACCTCGATGGTGCGTCGGGTCTTCGACGACGCGATCCGGTCGTCCCACTCCTTGTCGCGGTTACGGTAGATGACCGTGCCGGGCTTCAGATTGACCTCCGAAGCGGGATAAAGCCTGTTGCCCTCGATACGGTTCAGACGGAAACCGCAGAATCGTCCGTCGCGGTCAAAATAGCCGAGACCGTCGCCATTGACAAGATTGGCGCTCAGCCGTGCCTCAATCGCTTTGCCTGCCATCCTGACCACGCGCCCCACTTCACCTCCGATAGCCTTGGGTGTCTGAAACCGAGCCAGACTTCCCGGCTTAGCCCCACGGCCCGTGATGAAGTAGCCCGTGAAACCGCGGTTGAAACTCTTGTCGAGCATCGGGGTGAAATCGGCCCGCGATTTTCCCCACGAGGAGCGCACATATCGTCCGCCGCTTTCAGCCACGATCGCATCCAGCCGGCGCGAATAGGCAGCCACGACATTCTTCACATAGGCCGCATCCTTCAACCGCCCTTCGATCTTGAACGACGTGACACCGGCATCGGCCATGTCGCCGAGCACCGACAGGCGGTTCATATCCCTGAGTGAAAGATAGTGGGCTTCATCGCCGACCCTCTTCCCCGATGCATCCTCGAGCGTATATGGAAGACGGCAGATCTGGGCGCACTCTCCGCGGTTGGCGCTACGGCCTCCGGTCATGTAACTTGCGCGGCAATCGCCGCTGTAGCTGACGCACAAAGCCCCGTGGACGAAAGCCTCGATCTCCACTCCGGGCACATCGCGATGGATCGCCGCAATCTCTGGTAGCGACAGTTCTCGCGCCAGTACCACCCGGGTGAAACCCAGACGGTGGAGCCACTCCGCTTTTGCGGCGTTTCTGATGTCACACTGAGTTGACGCGTGGAGTTCAATGGGCGGAATATCCATGCGAAGCACTCCGAGATCCTGCACAATCAGCGCATCCACACCGATCCGATAGAGCGAACCGATAAGCGCCTCCACTTCCGGGATCTCGTGATCGTAGATAATGGTATTGACGGTGACGTAGACCTTCACACCGAAGGCATGAGCCTCGCGGACCACACGCCCGATATCTTCAAGGGAATTACCGGCAGCCTGACGGGCACCGAAACCCGATGCACCGATATAAATGGCGTCGGCTCCGGCCATTATGGCCTCGATGGCTGTATCGGCATCGCGTGCGGGCGCAAGGAGTTCGAGCGCTCTCGGTGCAGGTTTTGATTTGGTTTGGGACATAGGAAAGAGTTGGGACAGACAAAGGAAAAGCGCGAACCAACATTGTTGATCCGCGCCTGTGTCAGGATTTGTAGCGAGACCGAGAATTGAA
>CAMWGM010000068.1 GCA_947173755.1 uncultured Muribaculaceae bacterium | reverse complement strand
ATGCCCATACCGATGAAGAGCAAAGGAGCGACTGCCACGATCTTGGTGGAAGGAGTCAGAACGCCGATGAGCGCGCCGACGAAGAAGGGAGTCATTGTGCCGGCAAGCGAATTGAGAGCACCGCCGAACTGGAGCAACTGGTTGCCCCCCTTGCCGCCACCGCCGAGGATGTTGAGCATCGGGCAGACGGCAGTGTTGAGCATACACACGCAGAAACCGCAGATGAACGCGCCAAGCAGGTAGATGAAATAGTTGAGAGGCAGGGGGATTTCGCCGAAATGCATCAGGATGGTCTCGGTGCCGATGACACCGGAGAGGTACTGGACGAACAGGCCTGCGATACCGACCACAAGCGCCCAGAGACAGGTTTTCTTATAACCGATTTTGACCAGAAGATTGCCTGCCGGAATACCCATGAACAGGTAGGCGAGGAAGTTCATCATGTTGCCCATCATGCCGAGCACCTTGTCGCCGTGGAAAAGATTTCCCCAGATGGTTCCGATAGGAGCGGCGAGATTGGTCACGAACGAGATCATGCCGTAGACGAAGAACATCACGACTATGGCAATGACACGCGCGTTGCTGTTGACTTTCTTAGTTTCCATTGTGTGGAGATTAGCGAGGTAAGAATTATTGGGGTGTTGTTATTAATTGGCAATCGAACCGAACCCCGAGGCCCGGGGGAAGGAGGTCTACAAAGGTACGGAATTTTTTATCATCTCTTACCATAAAAGGATTAAAACTTTATAAAGAAGTTGTATAAACTTTTTTACGGTGAAAAGAAATTTATTAAGATATAAGTGGAAAATGACCTCTTTTAGGAGTCTTCCATAATCTTTATGTCTGAATTTCGAGAAAAAATTCGTAAGTTTGTACTCAGGAGTAGTCCGCCCCATAAGTCATGTTTTTCTCAGAACGTCATCCCGGCTTGCGACCCATCCCCATGCCCAACAATATGGGAATGGTGAGATATGCTCTTGCGCTGATCGTCGTGATGGCTCACTTCCAACTCCTGACAGGCTATAGTTTAGCATTTCCTTTCTCCAGTTTTTCGGCCGTAGGAGGGTTTTTCGCTCTGAGCGGTTTCCTGATCTACGGTTCGTTTATAAGAAAGCCGGATCTTAAGGCATATGTCATCTCGAGGGCGCGTCGCCTCCTTCCGGCCTATTGGATTACTGTGCTGTTTTTCGCAATAGTCCTTTGCGCCGTATCTTCGCTAAGCGTGTCAGATTATTTCACATCTGCCTCTTTCCGGCGATACCTCGTCAGCAATCTCGCATTCCTCAACTTTCTCCAGCCAACGCTGCCGGGAGTATTCGAAGGGTTTGAACATGATGCGGTCAACGGGTCGTTGTGGACACTGAAAGTGGAATGGTGTCTCTATTTCTCGGTCCCGGCAGTGGCATGGCTCACCCGTCGCCTGAAGGCACGACCTACCGTCATGTTTGTGGCTATCTATCTGGCCGCGTGCGTCTACCGCATGATTTTCCTCTATCTCTACGGCGAAACAGGCTCGAAAGTCTATGAGATTCTCGGCCGTCAGTTTTTCGGACAATTATCCTATTTCTATGCGGGTGTGCTGTGCTACTATTGGTTTGACCTGCTGATGCGTTACAAATGGCCTGTAATAGCGGTTGCCGTTTCGGTCATCCTGACGGTCGACGCTCTTCCTTATGATTTCTTCATTTTCCTTCATCCCGCCGCGCTGGCGGTCATCGTGGTTTGGTTTTCTATGGTCGGGAAATGGGGCACATGGGAAGGAAAGCGCGACAATGTCTCCTATAACATCTATCTTATCCATTTCCCGGTTATCCAGGTGTACGTCTTTCTTGGGGGGAGCCGAACATTCGGCCTTGTTCCCTCTCTTGTCATCTGTCTGTGTGTTATCTTCGTCATGTCGTGGCTGCTCAGTCTGGCAGAACTGCGCATCCGCCGTCATCTCGGCGCGGAAAGCCGACCCGGCAAGCGCAGATTATTTTTTGTGCGCCGAATTCGCTGAACGAGTCACATTTTTACGGGTTGGAATGGTTATTTGCAAAAAAATTCGTAAGTTTGCAACACTCGTTGGTCTAAGGAACAAGGCAGAATAACAAAATTAATTGTTACAATTGTATTAGATGAATTTACAAAAAATGACACCAGGGAATTATGTATTTTCATTCATCGGCTGCCTCTGAAATGAAAGTATTTGTATTTGATTTCAACAATTTATAGATAATATTTTTATTCTGAATCCTGAAATGCCCAGATATACAATAGAACAGATTAAACAAATGCGTGAGTCAGAAGACCACGTAGAATTCAAGAAAGGTGAACACGGGAACGTGTCTTATAATGGTTCTGGAAAAGATCGGCCTCAGGATCGTCGCCGTTGTATCCTTGGTTATGTTGCAGCCCTTTGCAATGAGGGTGGCGGTCGTATTGTTATAGGTATGCACGATGCCTTTCCCCATAAGGTGATTGGAACAAAGCAATGTCTAAATGGTATTGGACAACTTGAAAGTGATATATATCGGGATATGGGTATACGCCCCGACATATATGAACTATATGAGAACGAGGATGCTAAAATTGGGCGTGTATTGGTGATTGAAGTTCCTCCACACCCTATTGGTAAAGTTTTTAAATTCGAAGATGTTGCTCTTATGCGGGTTGGAGAAGAGTTGAAAGCGATGGATGACAAGACATTTATTTCAATAATTCAGGAGCAGGAACCGGATTTTTCAGAACATATATGTGAGAATGTCACATTTAATGACTTGGATAAGGAGGCTATTCGGATTATGAAAGAGAGATATGCCGAGAAGCAAAAGAATCCGACTTTTGTTTCACTGCCGGACGTCCAGGCGTTAAGTGATCTAAAACTTATTGTTGGCGACCAGATTACAAATGCTGCTGTGTTGCTGGTTGGCAAAGAAGAGGTAATCGAACGACTTTACCCTCAGGCCAAGGTAATGCTTGAATATCGTAATACAGAGAGTCAGATTCACTTTGATAGTAGAAAGTCATTCGGACAACCTTTCTTCATTCTTATAGATAAACTTTGGGAAGAGATAAATCTTCGTAACGGCTCTGTTCCTGTAAGAAAAGGCCCATATATTTTTGATATCCCGTTCTTTAATGAAGATGTTATTCGTGAAATTGTGAATAATGCATTTTCTCATAGGGACTATAGATTTGGAAGCGAGATTGTCATAAAGCAATATCCAATGAAATTTACCATAATTAATGGTGGCGGCTTTCCTCATGGTGTCTCAGTAGATAATCTCTTAACTACTCCGAGTACCCCTCGTAACAGACTTCTCGCCGATGTGCTGTCAAAAACAGGTATTGTAGAACGTTCTGGGCAAGGGATCGATAAAATATTCTTATTCACACTCTCAGAAGGTAAGCCGGAACCAGATTATTCAAAGACCGATGATTTCAATGTTACAGCCACTTTATTTGCCTCTGTAAAAGATGCGGGCTTTGCTCTCTATGTTCAAAGTATACAAGACAGCCTACCTGATGATAAGAAACTGACGGTATTTGATGTCCTTGCATTATGTGAAATCAGAGATGGAGCAAAGCGACCCTCAGATAAAGGAATTGCTTTGAAACTTGAGAAATTAGGTTTTATCGAGAAACACGGTAAGACAAATGCTCAGTATTATATATTACCTCGAAAGTACTATGAACTTAGTGGAGACTTAGCCTCATATTCGTTGAAGACCGATTGGGACATCAATCAGGTTTGGGCTGTATTGTGTCCCTTCCTCCAGAAATATGAAAAAGCCAAGCGTTCAGAACTTAATAAATTGCTCGGATCTCATGTATCGGATAAGCAGTTCCGTAACTTTATGGATGAACTAAAAGCTAAAGGTCTTATTCGGACGGAAGGGGAAAGAGGTCAAATGACTTATTCTCTAGGTGATAATTATAACACTCAAAATGCTCTTATTAATAAAGCCCTTGAAATTGGTTTTAATGAACTTCATAATAAAGGAGAAATTTGAGATAAAAGGGCGGATAAAAGGGCGGATACTACATCTATTGATTATTATCTACTAGTCAAAAGGTATTGATGTTCAGACTAAAAAAAATCTTTCCAAGGGCGAATAATGGGGCGAAATAATGAGCACTACTACTATAACAGAACTGATCATCTGATAAATAGAATGCTTGAGATTGCGTAAGGCTCTCATATTCTCTACACTGAGTATGATGAAGTTTGTATAGGGTACACATAATTGCAATATTCTTTGTATCATAGGATACGCATTAAGAGTTTTGACATTGTAAAAAATTAAGATGCGGTTGCTATGATATTTTTACGGGTTGGAATGGTTATTTGCAAAAAAATTCGTAAGTTTGCAAAACCGTTACTCACCTTCAATCAATTCTACCAGATGAACCAGTTATGCCGTAAGGCCGCAGTGCTATTACTTTTCCTGACGCTCGGCCTGATTGAAATTTCGGCTCGCGACTATGCGCGATACTATTCATCGCTGCCTTTCGAGACTTCCGTTCCGGTACTTCCCGACATCCCTTCGCTCACGGTCAGCCTGGCTGATTTCGGCGGTAAGGGAGATGGTGTCGCGCTCAATACGGAGGCTTTCGACAGCGCGCTCGGCTATCTGGAATCAAAGGGGGGAGGTCGTCTTGAAGTCGGAAGGGGCGTGTGGCTGACAGGACCGATCGTGATGCGCTCCAATGTGGAACTTCATCTCGACAAGGATGCCATCGTGCTGTTCAGTCCCGACAAGAGTCTGTTCCCGGTCATTGAGGCCGATCAGGGCACGAAGGGCTCAATGCGCCAGCCCCCGGTGTTCGCTCACAATATCACTAACTTTGCCATCACAGGCGACGGTGTGTTCGACGGCAACGGCGAATACTGGCGTCCCTACAAGCGTTTCAAGGTGAGCGATGCCGAGTGGAAGAAACTCGAACGCCTGAAGTTGAAGGAGAGTTCGCTATATGGCTCAAATGTGTTTTATCCCACGCTGACCGATCCCGGGGATTCACTTGAGACAAAACGTGCCCGGCTGATCCGCGTGACAGGTTGCAGCCGTTTCCTCATCGGGGGAGTGGTGGTGCAGAATTCTCCTTCGTTTCATGTGAATATCGTCATGTCGCACGATTTCGTTCTCGACGGCATCACAGTGCGCTGTCCATGGAATGCCCAGAACGGCGATGGCATCGACCTCTCGTCGTGTCAGCGCGGACTGCTCGTCGACTGCTCGGTGGACTGCGGTGATGACGCAATCTGTCTGAAGAGCGGCATAGGCGACACAGGCCGTCAGCGCGGACCCTGCAAGGATATAGTCATCGCGGAATGCACGGTGTTCCATGGTCACGGCGGATTCGTGATCGGCAGCGACAATTCCGGTGGGATGGAGAACATAATGGTGAGCGACTGCCGTTTCATAGACACCGATGTGGGTCTGCGTTTCAAGAGCGGACGCGACCGCGGCGGCCTCATGACAAATATATTTGTTGACAGCGTCGTGATGTGCGACATCGCCGGCGAGGCGATACTCTTCGATTCATATTATGAAGAAAAGGTCGGTGATGCCTACGATGCTCCGGGTGCCCCGGTGACAACCGACACACCTCGGTTCGACGGTTTCCGGTTGTCCGGTATCATCTGCCGCGACGCCGGGACAGCCATCCTCTGCAAGGGTCTGCGCGAAATGCCGGTCGACAACGTCGAAATCATCAATTCTGTCTTTACTGCCCGTCGCGGAGCCGTGGTCAACAATGCTGCCCGCTTCACTCTCGATAATGTCACTCTGGCAGTCCCAGAAGGGTCGGGCGACGCCGTCACCGGCAATTCAAAACCTCAGGAAAAAAATCTCAACATAATTTATACCAGATAACCCATGAATACTCACGTTACCAACCGTGCGGCCGACAATATCCGTATTCTCGCCGCATCAATGGTTGAAAAAGCCAAATCAGGCCACCCCGGTGGCGCAATGGGAGGCGCTGACTTCGTCAATGTGCTCTACTCTCAGTTCCTCATCACCGACCCCGACGACGGCAAATGGCTTGCCCGCGACCGTTTCTTCCTCGATCCCGGCCACATGTCGCCGATGCTCTATAGCGTTCTCGCTCTCTTCGGCCACTATACAGTCGAAGAACTCCAGCAGTTCCGCCAGTGGGGCTCACCCACTCCCGGTCACCCCGAACTCCATCCCGAGCGCGGTGTCGAAAACACCTCGGGTCCCCTCGGTCAGGGTCACACCATGGCTGTCGGCTGTGCTATAGCCGAGCGTTTCCTCGCCGCCCGTTTCGGCGAATGGCTCTCCCACAAGACATATGCCTTCATCTCCGACGGCGGTATTCAGGAGGAGATCTCGCAGGGCGCAGGCCGTCTGGCCGGTCATCTTGGTCTGAGCAACCTCATCATGTTCTACGACTCCAACAAGGTTCAACTCTCCACTATGGTTGAGGCTGTCGATGCCGAAGATGTCGCAGCCAAATATCGCGCATGGCATTGGAATGTGCTCGAGGTCAACGGCAATGATCCCGTCGAAATCGCTGACGCTATCGTCAAGGCTCAAGGCGAGACCGAACATCCCACAATCATCATCGGCCATACCGTCATGGGTAAGGGTTGCGTCAAGGCCGACGGATCCAACTTCGAAGGCCAGTGCTCCACCCACGGTCAGCCTCTTTCCGCCTCGGGTGCCGACTATCTCAAGACTATGGAAAACCTCGGCGCCGATCCCGAGAATCCCTGGGTGATCTTCGACGACGTCAAGGCGCTCTATGAAGCCCGTCGCGAGGAACTCCGCAAGATCGTCAAGGCCCGTCGTGAGGAGCAGGCTGCATGGGAAGCCGCAAATCCCGAACTTGCCAAGGAACTCCACACATTCCTCGACAACAAACTTCCCGAAATCGACTGGCGTGCCATCCCCCACAAAGCAAACATCGCTTCGCGTCAGGCATCAGCCGATGTGCTCGGCGTGCTTGCCGAGAAGGTCAACAATATGATCGTCTCGTCGGCCGACCTCGCCAACTCCGACAAGACCGACGGCTTCCTCAAGAAAACTCATGCCTTCGCCAAGGGTGATTTCACCGGCGCATTCCTCCAGGCAGGTGTCACCGAACTCACGATGGCAGCCGTCATGAACGGCATCGTGCTCCACGGCGGCATCATCGGCGCCTGCGGCACATTCTTCGTCTTCTCCGACTATATGAAGCCTGCCGTGCGCATGGCAGCCCTGATGGAACTTCCCGTCAAGTATATCTGGACACACGACGCATTCCGCGTGGGCGAGGATGGTCCCACTCACGAACCTGTCGAGCAGGAAGCGCAGATCCGCCTCATGGAGGAACTCCGCAACCTCCACGGCCAGCCCTCGATGCTCGTGCTCCGTCCCGCCGACGCTGCCGAGACCACAGTGGCAT
>CAMWGM010000067.1 GCA_947173755.1 uncultured Muribaculaceae bacterium | reverse complement strand
GGGTAGTGGGGAACTTCACGATCGGGGTGCAGACTCCTGACCCTTTCGAATACCTTGGCATCGACAACCGGATTTTTGAAGAAACTGCCTGCGCTCGGCACTTTCGCGGGATCGGGGAGTTTCTCGTTGCGGATTGAGATCACTTTTTCCCTTACTTCAAGGGGAGAAGAGGGTGTCGAGTCTCCGAATGCCTTCTTGAGAGCAGGGTAGGAGAGTGTGGGTGTGGCGTCGTGGGAGAGTTGATAAGTGACCAGGGTGATGAAATAGCGGTCGCGGTGGGGATCCTGTTTGAAAATCGAATCGCGATACCCGAACCTGCATTCTTCGGCAGAAAATTCACGGATCTCACCTGATGTAAGGTCGACCGCTTCTACACTAACGATGGTGTCGGCTGCCTCGGTTCCGTATGCCCCGACATTCTGCACCGCCGATGCACCTACTTCGCCGGGAATGCCGGAAAGATTTTCGAGTCCCCACAGTCCATGCCCGGCTGTCTGACGGATAAGATCGTCCATGATCACGCCGCTGCCTGCAACAGTAAGACCATCGTCGGAAATAGTGATGTCGCGGATCGCACTGTGAAGCACAGTGCCCTGCCAGTCGCCGAGAAATACCAGATTGCTGCCTGCCCCTACCACGAGCAGTGGCTCTCCCTCCAATGTCGGAAGAAGCGAGCGCAGATGATCGACCGACTCAATTTCGATGAGCCGTTTCGCATGAGCAGGGAGGGCGAATGTATTGGGAATTGCTATCACCTGGCCGGATTTTTGACAAGTGTTCCGTTGAGGGTTACATTCTCGACAATCACGTTCGGATATTTGCAGACAAAACCGGCATCCTTGTTGGATGTTGTCAGTTTCATGTCGCGCATCACGAAATTCTTCACCGTGTCTTCGGGATTTCCGGCTATTGTACCGACATAATCGACCTCAGCCTCGACATTTTCGATGAGGATATCGCTTACCTGTCCGAAGGGCTTGAGATCGGAGCCTTCGAGGTCGAAGAATTGTTTCCAGGGCTTCATCTCAATGACAGAGCCGGTGACACCTTTGACACCGCTGATAGTTATTTTTTCGTAGATCTGATACGTGTCAGGACGCATCTTTAGACGCAGAATCGTCGTGTGGGTATCTACGGTACAGTTGCGGAGCGTGATGTTGCGTGCATGCACGCATTCACTTCCGAGTGTGACTGTCCCGTGGCAATTGGGACCGAAGTGACAGTTTTCGACAAGCACGTTTTCAACGAGGCCGTTCTCCGCCGAGACATTTGCGTAGACACCTTTGCCTCCCTTGATGCAGACAGCATCGTCGTTGCAGTCGATATAACATCCGCGCACCACCACATTCCGACACACATCGAGGTCGATGGCATCACTCGACGGGGCTTTGACCGGCTTGGTGGGTGCAAACAAAGTGACATTTTCAATCAGCACGTTCTCGCATTGATAGAGATGGGTGGTCCAGAAGGCCGAGTTGCGCAACTGCACACCTGAAATCGTGAGGTTGTCGCAACCCCAGAGGAAAACGAGGCGCGGACGGCGTACCTCAAGGTTAGTGCACGATTTGCCTATCTTGCGTCGCTCGGCACGGAGAGCCCAGAATTCATCCCAGAACTTCGCCGCATTGCCGTTGACGATACCTTTGCCAGTGATAGAGAAATTGTCGACATAATAGGCATTGATGACCGCTGCGTGATAGTAGATGCTGCGCCCCTCCATGCGCGAGGGGATTAGAGGGTAATAAGCGATGTCGTCGATAGCCTTTATGGTGGCACCTTCCTCGATGTGGAGCGATGTGCCCGGTTTGAAGAAGAGTGCCCCGGTGAGGAATGTACCCTTGGGGATGACGATACGTCCACCTCCCTCGGCCTCGGCGCGGTCGATGACAGCCTGAATTGCTTCGGACTGAATTATGGTTGAGTCGGTTGAGACACCAAAGTCGGTGATTATATAGTCTTTCGCCTGTGCTGTAATAGCCAACGCACAGAGAAGTGTGATAAGAACGGTTATCCGGAGTCGCATGGCGGGATGTTTAACGGGCATTGAGATTATAGACTTCTTTCCTGATGTATGGACGCAACCCCGGCACCTTCCGACCCAGCTGATCGGCGGCAAGACGGGCCACTATGATCGCACCGAGGATATTGAGATGGGTGTTGTCAACCTTTCCGTTCGGGCAGAATTCGTAGGTGTCGACCGGGATCCACATGAAGATGTTTTTAGAAAACTCAGGACCCATCTGCCCGACAAGATCCATGGTCTGTGCATTGAGATCGATGAAAGTGACACCGGTTTCCTCGGCCACGCGTCGGGGCGAATCGAGATAAGCACCGTGAGTGTCGACAAGTTTCTTTCCCTCGCGGGGCATCTCGCTCAGACCGACATTCCATTCCTTGGGATGATCGTCGCTGTCGGAGGCGAGATCCTCACTGCCGGCAGGGAAGTTGCGGCGTGCGATTGAATTCATCAGTACGGGAGTAGCTCCGAGAGCAAGCGTCTCGTTGACGTAGAGGCGCAGATTGTCGTCGAAAGTCGTGCCGGGAGCAGTGTAGCGGCTCGGGTCTTTGCTTTTCTCGTCGTTATGACCGAACTGGATAATCACGTAATCTCCAGGGCGTATCTTCTGCTTCACTACATCCCAGCGGCCTTCGTCGAGAAACGATTTCGATGAACGGCCGTTGACCGCATGATTGTCGACCTTTACGGGGCCTGTCAGATAGATGGGAAGCATCTGACCCCAACCGCGTTCCTGATTTTCTTTTTCAAGAGGTTTGTTAGCCATGGTGGAGTCGCCGATCATGAACACTGTGACAGTATCGGCGGGTTCGGCGGCAGCAGCCATAAGAGGCAGCGCGAGAGCGAACACGAATGATTTAAGACGTTTCATCGATGAAAGATGTTGTATGAATAGGAGGTTGGCCGGAATGAGGCGAGATGAATAGATTTCACAAAGTTAGTGTTTTTTTTATTTATGACCAAAAGTTATCAGTATCACTCTGCCGGGAAACCGGATGGTCTTTGAGTGGAGATATTTTTCGATATTTTTCCGGGTAAAATGATTGGGGAATGTGGATTTTTTATTAACTTTGGGGGAAATTTTATCATCAATGCCCGTCTATGGCTTAATGTTTCGGCCCGATAGGCATTTAGTACCTTATATATCAATGAAAAATTACCTTAGACTCGGTCTTCTGTCATTTGCCACAGCCTTTTATGCTGTATTTCCGGCTATGGCCGACACAAGCGCAGTCTATCAACCCGACCTTGGAAACGGCAATTACCGCAATCCCGTGATAAACGCTGACTACTCCGACCCTGACGTGGTCAGAGTGGGCGATGACTATTATATGACCGCCTCGAGTTTCAACAATATCCCCGGTCTGCCCGTCCTCCACTCCAAAGATCTTGTCAACTGGACTCTCATCGGTCATGCGATCGCAGAGATGCCCGAATATGCGCAGGTAGGTCCCGACGTACAGCACGGCAACGCTGTCTGGGCTCCTGCCATCCGCTATCATAACGGCGAATTCTATATCTATTACGGCGATCCTGATCTCGGCATATTCATGACAAAGGCCAAAGATCCGGCCGGTCCCTGGGAACCGCTCGTGCATGTGCATAAAGCGAAAGGAATAATCGACACATGTCCGCTCTGGGACGAGGATGGCCGCGCATACATCGCCCACGGTTATGCAGGGTCGCGTGCGGGAGTGAAGAGTATTCTCGGCATGATCGAGATGACTCCCGACGGAAAGTCGACCATAGGTCAGGACCGCATGATATATGACGGACATATAGAAAACGAAACTATAGAAGGAGCCAAGATCTACAAGCGCGACGGATGGTATTACATCTTCTCGCCCGCCGGTGGTGTGGCCACCGGCTGGCAGGAAGTGCTCCGCTCTAAAAATATCTGGGGTCCCTATGAAGTGATGAACGTCATGGATCAGGGCACCACCGACATCAACGGTCCTCACCAGGGAGCATGGATCGACACTCCCGACGGCAAGGAGGACTGGTTCATACATTTTCAGGACAAAGGTCCTTACGGACGTGTGGTGCATCTGCAGCCCATGAAGTGGCTTGCAAACGGATGGCCTGTTATCGGCGTAGATCCTGACGGCGACGGCCGGGGCGAACCTGTGGCCACCTACCGTAAACCTACAGTCGGCAAGACATATCCTGCCGTCAATCCTCAGGAGAGCGATGAATTTGACTCGATAGAACTCGGCAAGCAGTGGCAGTGGAACGGAAACCCTTCGGCTCTCTGGTATTTCTGTGAGGCCAACACCGGGACACTGCGTCTGTTCAGTCATCATACTCCCGATGCAAAGAGCCACTATGACGAGGCCAACATGCTTCTGCAGAAATTCCCGGCAGAAAACTTCACTGCGACAGCAAAGGTGAAATTCTGTCCCCGTAAGAGAAACGGCGAGACTATCGTCGGCGAGAAGGGAGGCCTCTTGGTGATGGGCTATGACTATGCCGACCTCGCGCTCGAAAGCCGTCAGGACGGCATCTATCTCGTCGAAGGAGAAAATTATCAGGCCAGCAAAGGAAAAGAGGAGAAAGAGGTGGAGGCCGTTAAACTCGCCGATCCTGACGCTGACGTCTGGCTGAGAGTCTCGGTGAAAATGACCGGAGCCAAGAAACCTTCCTCGAAGGGGGACTACCAGTGTGAAGCGACATTCTCCTACAGTCTCGACGGAAAGAAGTTTAAGAATATCGGAACACCTTTCAAAGTGAAGGAGGGACATTGGATCGGCGCCAAGGTCGGCCTGTTCTGTTCGCGTCCCTGGGCAAGCAACGATTCAGGTTGGCTGGACGTTGACTGGTTCCGAATCACCAAATAAGTTTAACCCATACCACATTATTATATTATAATGAAACTCCGCCTTATTTCATTTCTGATAATGCTCGGCGCAGTGATCAGCATGGCCGCAGCAGATCAGTGGAAACGCGACATTTATGTAGCACAGGATGGTTCGGGCGATTACCGGACCATTACTGAAAGTCTGGAAGGGATCCGTGCATTCATGGAATATGATGTGACGGTACATATCGCTCCAGGTGTCTACAAGGAGAAAATCGTCATCCCTTCATGGCTGACCAATGTGAAGTTTGTGGGTGAGGATCCTGAAACGACGATCATCACCTACGACCATCATGCCAATATCGACAAGATGGGTACGTTCCGCACCTATACGGTCAGAGTAGACGGTTCGGATATAGAATTTGAAAACCTGACTATCGAGAACAATGCCCCGCGTCTCGGTCAGGCTGTTGCCCTTCACACCGAAGGCGACAAACTGACGTTCCGCAACTGCCGTTTCCTCGGCAATCAGGATACCATTTTCACAGGTGGCAAATACACCCGCCTGTTCTTTGACAACTGCTATGTCGACGGTACCACCGACTTCATCTTCGGACCGGCCACCGCATATTTCAAGGACTGCGAGATCCATTCGAAAATCAACAGTTATATCACTGCAGCCTCGACTCCTGAGGATGTTGAGGTGGGTTACGTGTTCGACAACTGCCGGCTGACCGCCGAGCCTGAAGCGACTCAGGTTTATCTCGGCCGGCCCTGGCGTCCTTACGGCCATACGGCGTTCATCAATTGTGAGATGGGTGACCATATACGTCCCGAGGGATGGCACAACTGGAGCAAACCGGAGAACGAGCAGACGGCACGCTATGGCGAATTTGGCTCGAAAGGTCCCGGTGCAGAAAAGGCCGCCCGCGTCGGATGGGCAAAGCAACTCAGCGCCGACGACGCAGCCCGTCTGACCGACCTAAATCAGGTCTACTCTCAGAAATCGGTCTGGACACCCAAGACGAAATGAGATATCAATTTTCAGAAATAACAATTTAACAATCATAATCTTTGTAGCATGAAAGCTCTCAACAAACTGACTGCCCCCAAAGCGGTGGCTCCCGAACGCATCATCCAGTTTGGCGAAGGTAACTTCCTCCGCGCCTTCGTTGACTGGATCGTCAAGAATATGAACGACAAGACCACCTTCAACTCGAGCGTGGTCTGCGTGCAGGGCACTCCCGATGCCTTCGTAATGCAGCTTCTCCAGGGTCAGGACTGTCTCTATCACGTCAATCTCCAGGGTCGTCTCGATGGCGAAGTGGTCAACTCGCTCACCCGCATCGATGTCATCAGCCGCGGCATCAGCCCCTTCACCCAGACTGACGCTTTCTTCGCTCTGGCCGACCAGCCCGAAATGCGCTTCGTGATCTCGAACACCACCGAGGCCGGCATCACTTTCGATCCCGCCTGCAAACTCTCCGACCGTCCCGCTTCGTCATATCCCGGCAAACTCACCCAGCTCCTCTACCGTCGCTACAAGACCTTCAACGGTGCTCCCGACAAGGGCTTCATCATCATGCCCTGCGAACTTATCTTCGAAAACGGTCACCATCTGAAGGAGTGCATCTTCAAATATATCGACCTCTGGAAAGAGGAACTGGGTGCCGATCATGACGGCTTCAAGAAATGGTTCGAGGATCACTGTTTCGTATGCTCGACCCTCGTCGACCGCATCGTTCCCGGATTCCCCCGCAAAGATATCAAGCAGATCCAGGAGAAACTGGGCTATCAGGACAATGTCGTCGTACAAGGCGAGGCTTTCCACCTCTGGGTGATCGAACGCGCTTCAAACATGACCATCGAACAGCTCCGCGAGGAATTCCCCGCCGAGAAGGCAGGTCTGCAGGTTCTCATCACCGACTCCGAGGCTCCCTATCATGAAAGAAAGGTGACTCTGCTCAACGGCCCGCACACCGTGCTCTCGCCCGTTGCATTCCTCAGCGGTGTCAACATCGTCCGCGATGCATGCAACCATCCCGTCATCGGCAAGTACATCCACAAAGTGCAGTTTGACGAACTCATGCAGACCCTCAACCTCCCGATGGAAGAACTGCAGAAATTCGGTGCCGACGTGCTCGAGCGTTTCAACAATCCTTACGTTGATCACCAGGTCACCTCGATCATGCTCAACTCGTTCCCGAAATATCAGACCCGTGATCTCCCCGGTCTGAAGACCTATCTCGAGCGCAAGGGCGAACTTCCCAAGGGTCTCGTGCTCGGTCTGGCTGCTCTCATCACATATTATAAAGGTGGCAAGCGCGAGGACGGCACCGAAATCGTTCCCAACGATGACAAGCGTATCATGGATCTTCTCACCGAACTCTGGGCAACCGGCGACACCCGCAAGGTGGCCGAGGGTGTGCTCGGTGCCAAGGACCTCATCTGGGGTGTGCAGGGTGACCTCAACGAAGTGCCGGGCCTGACCGACCTCGTCACCTACTATCTCGACGAGATCCAGAAGAAGGGTATGCTCGAAGTTGTGAAGGAAGTTGTAGAATAATCCGCGCATGAAAGATTTT
>CAMWGM010000066.1 GCA_947173755.1 uncultured Muribaculaceae bacterium | reverse complement strand
CCCAGTGCGTTGACACGATTTCCAGCGAAATCCTTGCAGATTCCGAGGATTCTTACGAAATTTGCTATGAAGTTGCGCATAAACAGAGCAATAGTAGTTAACGGTGTGGTTACCACTAATTTACTAATAATCTGTGAAGTGTGCAACTTTTTCATTATAAATATTTTAGAAATCTAATTCAACCAACGAGTCCACTACAGTAATTTTATTGGATAAAATCGGGGGATTATGGGAAAAAGCAGGAGATAAACTCCGGGATGGGGGTTTATCTCCTGAAAGTATGAGGGGTTGATGTGCTGGGTGAATCAGAAGGGGCGGATGTCGGAGCCGGTGATGGCATCGACGACGTTGTTGGCGAGACGGGATGCGCCGATGCGGAAGGTCTCGTTGGTGGCCACCCATTCCTCGCCGAGGATTTCGCGGACGAGAGTGTAGTAGGTGAGAGCCTGCTCGGTGGTGCTGACACCGCCGCTCACCTTGAAGCCTACCATGCGGCCTGATTTCTCATAGTACTCCTTGATGCACTGACACATGACATAGGCTGCCTCGAGGGATGCACCTTCATATTCCTTGCCGGTGGAGGTCTTGAGGAAGTCAGCTCCGGCATTGAGGGCCAGGATGGAGGCGTTGCGGATGTTTTCGGCTGACTTAAGGGCGCCGGTCTCGAGGATCACCTTGAGGAGGGCGTTGCGGCAGGCATGCTTCATCTCGGAGATCTGGTCGGAGACTTCCTCATAGTCGTGATCGAAGAAGTCGCCCATGGGGAGGACGATGTCGATCTCGTCGGCACCGCTCTCGACAGCGAGGGCTATCTCGGCGATCTTGACTTCGATGAAGGTCTGGGCGGACGGGAAACTTCCGGCGACGGCGGCGATGTCGACTGCTGAGACGTCGAGGACGGTACGGACGATCGGAACGAAATTGGGATAGACACAGATGGCGGCCACGTTGGGCAGATCTGGATAATCGTTGTCGAAAGCGTTGACCTTCTCAACGAAGTCGGCCACTGAGCGCTGGGAGTCGGTCGATTTGAGAGTGGTGAGATCGATGCTGTTGAGGATGCGTTTCAGCACCTCGGGCTTGCGGTTTTCCTCAAGGTGTTTATCGAGAATTTCCTTGACTGCCGCAGAGATGGCGGCATCGTCGGTCGCGACCTTGGAGTCGGCGAACATTTGCTGATATTTGTCCATAGTCTGAGCGTAATTGAGTGAAACGGGAGAAGAGTTGCTCCCGAGACAAAGGTAGCCACAAAAATGCTGAAATGCAACTCCGGAGGGTTAAGAATTGATAAACTACCACTGATATGAGTTGGCGGATTGGAAAAAACTTTTTAACTTTGTTGTCAATGACAAGGAAAGATTTCGAAATAATGGCTCCGGTCGGGTCGCTCGAATCGCTCGAGGCGGCCATCTCGGCAGGAGCCGACGCGGTCTACTTCGGGGTGGGCGACCTCAACATGCGCTCGCATTCGAGTGTCAACTTCACTCTCGACCATCTGCGCCGTATAGTCGAACGGTGTGACGAAGCGGGAGTGAAGAGTTACCTGACCGTCAACACGATCATATATGACAATGAGACGGCGCGTCTCGACGAGATTCTTGCCACGGCGTCGGAGGCGGGAGTGTCGGCCATCATCGCGGCAGATATCGCCGTGATCATGCGCGCCCGGGCAATGGGGCTCGAGGTGCATATCTCGACCCAACTCAATGTCTCGAATATCGAGGCGGTGAGATTCTGGGCGCAGTGGGCGGATGTGATGGTGCTGGCCCGCGAACTATCGATGGAACAGGTGGCGGCAATCTCGCGGGCGATAAGCGAGGAGAATATCATCGGACCTTCGGGGCGCCGGATCAGAATAGAGATGTTCTGTCACGGCGCGCTGTGCATGGCGGTGTCGGGCAAATGTTATCTGTCGCTCCACGAGATGAATTCGTCGGCCAACCGCGGGGCATGCACGCAGATATGCCGGCGCGGCTATGAGGTGACCGATCTGGAGACAGGAGATCAGCTCAAGGTGGACAACAAGTATATAATGTCGCCGAAGGATCTGAAGACCATCCACTTCCTCAACAAGATGATCGATGCGGGCGTGACTGTGTTCAAGATCGAGGGACGTGCCCGCGGACCCGAATATGTGGCTACGACTGTCAGGGCCTATTCGGAGGCAATCAGTGCGATCTGCGACGGGACCTACAGCGAGGAGCGCATCAAGGGCTGGGACGAGGAACTGCGGAAGGTGTTCAACCGCGGTTTCTGGGACGGTTACTACATGGGGCAGCGACTCGGCGAATGGTCGTCGAAATACGGGTCGTCAGCCACGAGGGTGAAGCGCTATGTGGCCCGGTGTACGAGATATTATCCGCGTCTCGGTGTGGGTGAGTTCCTGCTGCAGTCAGGAGAACTCCATCCCGGCGACGAAATAGTGATCACGGGCCAGCGCACCGGAGCGATCATCATGGAGGCGGGTGAACTCAGGCTCGAGCGGGATCCGGAACCGGTGATCGTGAAGGGTCAACTCTTCTCGCTTAAGGTGCCGACTCCCGTGCGTCCCGGCGACCAGATGTATCTCTGGGAGAAGAAGGAATAAGAGATAAGCAACTCCGATATATGGATCTCATCAAGGCTTATACCGATTATCTGCTTCACGAGCAGAGACGTTCGGCCAATACGGTCGAGGCCTACGGCCGCGACCTCTCGCAATGGCGCGAGCATGTGGTCGGACCGGGACGCGAGGATGAGTTTGATCCGAAGAGCGTCACTACGCTCGACCTGCGCCACTATATCGCGGCTCTGATGAAGGAGGGAAACTCGGCGACATCGGTGAGACGCAAGGTGTCGACCCTGAGAGGTTTCTTCAAATTTCTCGAGCGAAACCATGGCCTGACAGGCAATCCTGCCACGACCCTCACGATGCCGAAGATGCCGAAGCGCCTTCCGGTAATAATCCGTCAGGAAGAAACCGAGGGACTGCTTGACGCCGAGGTGGCTGCCGACGATTATGACGGTGTGCTGATGAGAGTGATGGTGGACATTTTCTATAACACCGGCATAAGATGCTCGGAACTTGTCGGGCTGAAGGACCGTGACGCCGACACGGCAAGAGGCCGACTGAAAGTGCTGGGGAAGAGGGACAAGGAGCGGATCGTTCCGTTCGGACGCGAACTGGCGGACACTATAGATTCCTACCGGCGGCTGCGCGACTCTGACGGGGCGCGACGGACGGCTGATCCCGAAGCACCGCTGCTGATGAGGGCAGACGGACGCCCGCTGAACCGGAGACTCGTCTATGCACGGCTGCATAAATATCTCGCGGAGGCGGGGGTGCATGCATCGCGTCTGAGTCCGCACACACTCAGACACTCCATGGCCTCGGATGTGCTTAACGCAGGAGCGTCGCTGCCCACCGTGCAGCAACTGCTGGGCCATGCCTCGCTGACCTCCACACAGATCTACACACACCTCTCATATAAGGATCTGCTCAAGAATTATCAGCAGGCTCATCCGCGCGCCAACAAAGTGTAGCCTGCGATTGTTATAAGAGAAAGAGGCGCCCGCGCCTCGCCGACCCTCAGAGGGTCAGAGTTCACCTTAATATCAACCCTTAAAAACCAAGAGTCATGCAAGTCAACATCAAGGCCATCCACTTCGACATCTCGACCGCTCTCACCGACTTCATCAACAAAAAAGTCGAGAAACTCGTGCGCCGCTATCCGGCGATCGACACCGTAGATGTCACCCTCAAAGTAGTCAAACCGCAGACGGCTGACAACAAGGAAGCCACTCTCTCCATCCCCGTGGCAGGAGCAGACGTTCAGGTAGCGTCGAAAACCGCCGATACGTTCGAGGAGGCTGTTGACCTCGCACTTGACGCCGTAGAACATAAACTTGCCAAGATCAAGGGCAACAAGTAATACCTGAAAGGGGAAGCAGCCCCGCAAAAGGATCTTCAGGGCCGAAAATCTTCAATATTTTCGGCCTGTTGCGTATATAGGTATAACGATGTCAATGTGCTCTATAATTGAGGCTGCGGGGGGAGTTGAAGATCTTCGATCTAATCTAGCTCTTTGGATTTTGCCCCACCTACGCTCGCGGTTTCCACAATAACGCTTTCGCTTATATTGTGAAAGCGCTCGCTTAAGGTGGGGTTACGAAGGGTTGAGTGTCTCCGACACTCCGGATGCGGTGGTGGGTAGTGCCCCACCTACGCTCGCGGTTTTCATAATAACGCTTGCGCTAATATTGTGAAAACGCTCGCTTAAGGTGGGGTTACGAAGGGTTGAGTGTCTCCGACACTCCGAATGCGGTGAAGATAGGGGAGAGTGAGGTGAGTTGAAGATCTTCGATCTACTTTTGCTCTTTGGATCTTACCCCACCTACGCTCACGGTTTCCACAATAACGCTTTCGCTTATATTGTGAAAACGCTCGCTTAAGGTTGGGTTACGAAGGATTGAGTGTCTCCGACACTCCGGATAAGGTGGGGTTAGGAAGGATTGAGTGTCTTCGACACTCCCGGGATGAGGATTTAGGGATGCATAATGCGAAATCCATAATTGGGGAGTTGAAGTTCTACGACATTTATCTTCTTGCTATTCCATAAGGTACCAACGATGTCAAAGTTCTCTTCGGGAAAAGGGATATTAATATTAGTGTTAAAATATATTAAATCACAGTACTATGTATTGCAAGGTAGTATGGATTTATATACTTTTGCGACATGAATATTGAAAATCTCAAAACCCAGATGCGCAAGGGGATGCTTGAATACTGCATCCTGCTCCTGCTGCAGCGGAAAGATGCGTATGCATCGGAGATGATCGAGCGACTGAAAGCCGCGCGACTGATCGTGATGGAAGGGACGCTTTATCCGCTTCTCACCAGGATGAAGAATGCGGGACTTCTGGCCTACCGATGGGAGGAGTCGACACAAGGCCCACCACGCAAATACTATTCGCTGACGCCCGCGGGGGCGATGTTTCTCGAACAATTGCGCGAGTCGTGGGAGCAACTGTCGTATACTATCGATGCTCTCAATAAGACAGAAGAATAATCTCTTACTAAAATCACAAAAAACGATGAAGAAATCATTTCCTGCCAATATCAACGGCACCGTATATTATATCGACGAAGATGCTTATCAACTCCTGGACCGCTATCTGAAGGAACTCCATCACACCTTTACGGGAGAGACCGGAGCCGAGATAGTGGCAGACATCGAAAGCCGCATATCGGAGCATTTCGACGAGAAAGGCTCACCGGTGGTGGTGATGGCCGACGTCGAAAGGATCATTTCGGTCATCGGCCGCCCCGAGCAACTCGGTGAGGAAGCCGACGACGAGCCATCGGCATCTTTCAACAGTTTTTCAGAGCCGACTCCCCCGCCACCACCATATGTGGAAGCGGAGCCGGCGTCGGCGAAGCGGCATCTCTACAGGGATCCGCAGGATGCGATATTCGCCGGAGTCTTCGCAGGACTGAGTTACTATCTTGGGTGGAATGTCACCGCGATGCGTATACTCTATGTCGTGCTGACACTTTGCACATATTTCTGGCCGCTTGTGTGTCTGTATTTCGTGTCGTGGATGCTGATTCCGCCGGCACGCACACCCCGGCAAATACTCGAGATGAAGGGTGAACCTGTCAATCTCGATACGATCGGTCAGACCCTCGTGAACGGGGTGAAGACTCACGTGACAAGCGGAGCCACGGTATTCTTCCGCTCACTGGGCCGCATAGTGGTGGCCCTGATAGGCGGACTTGCCGCCATCGGTGTGTTCGGTTTCGCAGTGCTGCTGCTGCTTGTGCTCGTTTCGCTCGTACTCGCTCTGTGCGGAGTGACATCGTCGCTACTGACGGCGTTCAGCATGGGAGGCGACGATGTGAGCGTCGGAGGTATGTTCTTCCTTCTTTCGGTGGCTATCGCGGCACTTATCCCTCTGGTTGGCCTTACCTACGGAGGGTGTATGGCGCTCTTCAATTCACCGGCACCCTCGCGCACGACGGTCATCACGCTGATCGTGATCGAAGTCATAGCCATCACGGCAGCCATCGTGCTCTTCGCCAGTACATTGTTCCCGTCGCCTTTTATAGCGTCGCTCGTGTTCGGACCGGCAGTGACGAATATGTGCTGACGGGAGAGGCCATGGCAAGAAAGTCGGCCGGATTGAACGAAGGGTGGCTGAAGAGATGTTCGCGCGTAGCGACCCACAGACCGATGGCGCGGCTCATGAGGAGGTCGTCGTGACAACCGGCACGAGCCGAACAGGTGCCGTTGGGAAGATGCTCGTAGGAAGCGAGTTCGTCGGCAGCCTCGTGGGAACGCTCGACATAACCACCTTCGCGAACCAGAGCGATGAGGTGGGAAATGACGGTGCTTTTAGTAGAGACATTTGTGTGAAAACCGACGCGGGACTCCCCGCCCCTGTCATTTCTGAAATATAAGTTTGGGTAATCGGTTGTCAGAAGGTCGAGGATGTAACGTCCGTGGCCTTCTGATTGTGTTTCCCAGGTGTTGCTTTCGATGACGAGTAGGGCAGTGTTGTAGAACGAGGCGAGAGCAGCGGCACGGCGGGCGAGGAGGTCGTGGTCGATGTGACCCCGCCACTGAGCCACGATCTCAGGGGTTGGGCCGGTGCGGATGACCGTGATGACCGACCAGTCGGAATTGCGGGAGCGACCCCCGATGTCGACCGACGCGACATATTCGGCACCTTTTTCAGGACGCTGCCAGATCTGACAGCACCCCAGGTCGGAGGGGACCCAACGGACAGGATCGGAGTAGACTTCCCCCCGAAGATCGGGCTCGCGGCAGTCTCGGCGCAGACGCTCGATGTCCTCGGTGGCGAAGACATTGCTGCCGGTGGCCGCGAAAGCCTCGACCGGCTCGGTGGGGAATTCGGCCATAAGGTCGCGGTGGGAGGGATACTCGCGCCGACGCTCCTTGTACCATGCGATTGCCTCGAGAGTGCATCCGTGTTTTTCCCAGAGGGAGAAATCGTAGGCGTCCATCGATTTTATGAGAGCCACGGGATCGGGGACAGGGAGGGTGTAGATGTCGAGTTCGTGCCAGGGAACGAAGAAAGGCTCTTTATCGCTCCCTTCGGGGGAGTTGGCACGCATCCATTCGCGATGGAAATAGTTGCCGACACCGTTGGCCGTGCTCTCCATGACGACGACCGAAAGAGGCTTGGGGGCGATGCCCGCGACAAGCGAGCGCATCAGATCTGTCGGGGAATGTTGAGGGGTGTCCTTCCAGAAAGCGACTTCGGAGAGGTGGGCGATAGAGATGTCCTGTCCTCGCACCGAGTCCTGATTTTCGGCCGAGCAGATGGTGATCTTGCAGTCGCGGCCGGCGATGAGGCGCGTGTTGATGGTGCGTTCGAAGGGTTTGAGAGCCGGAGCCTCGTCGCGTTCGCCACCGTCCCAGAGATCGACGGGATAGGACGCGAGGAGTTTGGCCATCATGGCGCGGACGGTGGCCGAGGTGTCCTTGACATGTGCGGCGATGAGGGAGTGCAAGTTGCTGGCGTGTACGA
>CAMWGM010000065.1 GCA_947173755.1 uncultured Muribaculaceae bacterium | reverse complement strand
ATGCTTATCTCGGCTGCTGCCGCTGCCCGTCTGTTTCTCAAAATCGCGTCAATGCCTCTTAGTCCCGACACCAAATCCGATCTGCTTGCGGCCGTGTCGGAAATTATCCGGGGACAGCGCGACCTCTCCGCCTCCGAGTTCCTCTGCGAAGAGGGAAAGGAGATAGCGTCTGACCTCGCCAAAGCCATCGTCCGTTCCGCCAAAGCGCGGGCTGCAGCCGCCCGGCGCCGTCAGGAGGCAGTAGAACGGGTAGACGAAGCATCCGGGAATGAGACTTACTCATATCCCGAACCCTCTCCAGTCTCTTCTACCGAAGTCACCGAGTCAGAAAACATCGTCTGCGCTGATCGACCGGTTGATGAAATCACCCCCTTCCGTCCGAACCGAAAAAAGAGGAGAGGTCGCCGCCGTCGTCGTGGTCGCGGACAGACAACCGTCAGTCCTGCTTCAGGCAACCGAGTTGAAGTTTCAAATGGCAATTGAACATGACACAAAAAAAGACGGCTGAAACGGAGCCGTCGTAGTAAGTAATATCATTATCGGTGGATTTTCATTCAAAATCCTCTTCCGGATCTAAAGTTTCATTGCGACCTTTGACCATCTTGCTGAAAGAAATAGGAATCGGAGTGGAGAAATTCATATCCTTTCGCGTCACCGGATGGACAAAACGGAGTGTCTGTGCATGAAGTGCCATGCGGTTGATGGGTGAAGGATGACCCCCATAGCGGCGGTCGCCGGCGATCGGGTGTCCCAGATCCTTCATATGGACTCTGATCTGGTTCTTGCGGCCGGTGTCAAGCGAAACCTCCATGAGCGAATAGCCGTTGCGGCTCTTGAGAGTTTTATATCGGGTCACGGCCAGTTGTCCCTCATCCTTATTATCAGTCGAATAGACCTCATAACGACTGTTTTCGGCAAGATAACTGCGGTGTGTACCCTCGGCCGGATCAGGCGTGCCTTCGACCACGGCGAGATATTTACGCTCGAGCACCATGTTGTTCCAGTTGTGCTGAAGCGTCTCCTTGGCCTCGACATTCTTGGCAAAAACCATCAGTCCCGAGGTGTCACGGTCGAGCCGGTGGACGATAAAAAGTTTGTTTTGCGGATTCTGCCATTTGATGTACTCCTGAAGTATGGAATAGGCGGTTCCCGTTGTCTTGGTGTCTGTCCCCACCGACAGCAGACCGTATCCTTTGTTGACGACGATGATGTCGTCATCCTCATAGACTATTTTCAGTCTGCGGTTATAGAACACCTTCCACTCGCGTGTGAAATTGACCTTCACTGTATCGCCGGGCTTGAGCGAATGGTCAAACTGAGTGAAAGGCACCCCGTTGACCGCCACCTGGCGGTGGGCAAGCAGACTTTTTACTCGGGTGCGCGGACGGTCGGGCATCGCAGCGAAAAGAAATTCGAGCAACGGCGCAGGCTTTTCGACCTTAAACGTGGCCACCGAATCGGGCTTGAATCCGTTGCGCTCCGCTCCGGGCTTCGAGGAATATCTGAACTTTTTTGCCATGGGAATTTACTTTTTACGGGCGGTGGCACGACGCGTGGTCTTCTTGGGCTCTTTCTCCTGCTGCTCGATGATCTGCTTCACCTCTTCATATGTGAGTGCGGAGGGATCGGTCACGCTTTTCGGAATCTTGTAGTTGGTCTTGCCGAGAGCGATATACACTCCATAGCGGCCGTTGAGAATCTTGACATTCTCATCCTCCTCGAAAGTCTTCACAAGTTTGTTGGCGTCAGCCTTACGTTTGGCTTCTATCAGTTCTATAGCCTCCTCGATCGAGATGGCCTGGGGAGTAAGGTCCTTGGGGATGGATACGAATTTGCCGTCATGTCGGAGATAGGGACCGAAACGACCGATAGCGGCGATGACCGGTTTTCCTTCATACTCACCCACTTCGCGGGGGAGATCGAAAAGTTTGAGCGCTTCCTCAAGCGAGATGTCGAAGACACTCTGATCCTTGCGCAAAGAGGCAAACCGGGGTTTCTCATCGGCATCGGCGGTACCGATCTGTGCGATCGGACCGAAACGGCCTATTTTCACAGAGACAGGCTCGCCTGTCTCGGGATGGACTCCGAGCATACGCTCGCCGACACGGTGTTCGGTGTGCATCTCGTTTGCTTTCTCCACCTCGGGGTGGAAGAGGGCGTAGAAGTCGGTTATTTCGTTGTTCCAGTTCGATTCACCTTCGGCAATACGGTCAAACTTCTCCTCCATGCCTGCAGTGAAATCATAGTCGAGAATATCGGGGAAATTGGCGGTTAGGAATTCGTTCACCACGATACCGGTGTCCGTAGGTATCAGTTTCCCCTTTTCGGCTCCGTGGAGTTCAGTGCGTGTAGTGGCGGTGATCTTGCCTTTATCGTCGAGAGTCAGCACGTCATAGTCGCGGGCCACGCCCGGTTTCTCACCCTTCACGATATACTCGCGGTGCTGTATGGTCGAGATGGTCGGCGCGTAGGTCGACGGACGCCCGATGCCGAGTTCCTCCATTTTCTTTACGAGCGATGCCTCGGTGTAGCGGGGAGGAGCGAGAGTAAATCGCTGTGTAGCCTGCACATTTTCCGGTTTGACAGTCTCGCCGGCCTTCACGGGAGGCAGGATATTCTCATGTTCGTTCGGCTCGAGATCCTCGTCATTGCCCTCGATATATGCCTTAAGGAAACCGTCGAAAGTGACCACCTCGCCAGTGGCCGTGAAATGCATGTCGGAAGCGGCGGAGGGGATGATGTCGACAGTGGTCTTCTCGAGTTCGGCATCAGCCATCTGCGACGCAAGTGTGCGGAGTCGGATCAGGCGGTATAGTCGTTTCTCCTGCGACGTTCCGTCGATGGTTTCCTTGTCTATATATGTCGGACGGATCGCCTCGTGAGCCTCCTGTGCACCTTTCGAGGATGTATGGTATTTACGGATTTTCAGATAGCGTTCGCCCGGATCGGTCTTGATCAGATCGGCTATCGATTTGAGGGCAAGCGACGACAGATTGAGCGAATCGGTACGCATATATGTTATATGACCTCCCTCATAGAGTTTCTGGGCCACCATCATGGTCTGCGATACGGTGAAACCGAGTTTGCGGCCCGCTTCCTGCTGAAGCGTAGAGGTTGTGAAAGGAGGAGCCGGAGATTTGCGGATCGGCTTGACGGTAACGTCGGCCACAGTGAACTCTGATTTAGCGCATGCTTCGAGAAATTCGCGGGCGGCCTTTTCGTCGGGAAGACGATGGGCAAGTTCGGCCTTCAGGCGCGCGCCTCCGGGAAGCAGGAAAAGAGCCGTTACACGGAAATAGGGCTCGGATGTGAACGAATTGATTTCGTTCTCCCGGTCAACGATCAGTCTCACGGCCACACTCTGCACACGTCCGGCCGAAAGGGCAGGCTTGATCTTCTTCCACAACACCGGCGAGAGTTCAAATCCCACAAGACGGTCGAGCACACGTCGCGCCTGCTGGGCATCGACGAGATTGATGTCTATGTCGCGCGGATTGGCGATGGCGTTGAGGATTGCGTTCTTGGTGATTTCGTGAAAGACGATGCGGCGGGTATTCTCGGGTTTAAGTCCGAGCACTTCATACAGATGCCATGCGATGGCCTCTCCCTCGCGGTCCTCATCGGAAGCGAGCCAGACAGTCTCTGCCTGCGCCGCGGCCTTCTTAAGTTCGCTCACCAATGGTTTCTTATCTGTAGGAATCTCATAAATAGGCTGGAAATCAGAGTCAACTTTAATGGATATATCCTTCTTTCGCAGGTCGCGGATATGACCGTAACTTGACATCACCTTATAGTCGCTTCCAAGAAATTTTTCGATGGTCTTAGCCTTGGCAGGTGACTCTACAATTACGAGATTCTTTATCATTGTGCTATTATATATTCGGTGAGATTTTTTGATGATCAGTGGGCAGCCGCCGTTACCTCTGCCATTTCAGCCGGCAAAGTTAGCGAAAAACTACCATTATACACATCATTTTAACAATTATAAATAAAAAAGAGTTTATCAACCTCCGACAGTGATAGGCCGCCATTAGCAAAATAACCTTAAAATCAACAACCATATAAGATTTTTTTGCTATTTTTGCAGTAGATTTGCGCCACCAGCGTTTATCCATACCTAAATATATTAAGCATGAGGTTTCCGGGGCAACCCGTCCCACTGGCCGAAACCCGGCATCACGTTCTCACTCTTTATGCAGCCAACGCAACAACATAATAATCCCTCACGACCCAACGATGCATCCCCGCAGAATGAGCCGAAGAAGAAGAAAACGGCCCGCTCGCACAGGGGACTGATAGCCACGATGTGGCTCTTCTTCGCCATTTTCGTCGGAGCAACTTTTTTCTTCTTCTTTGCCGTCTATAACGGAGCGATAGGCTACATGCCTCCGGTTGAGGAACTTAAAAATCCCACCGACCGTTTCGCCTCCGTGCTTTATTCATCCGATGGAAAGGAGATCGGCAGATATTTTCTTGGAACAGGCAACCGCGTCTATGCCGATTTCGACGAGGTGTCGCCCCACGTCATCGATGCGCTCATCTCAACCGAGGATGTGCGTTTCGAGGAACATTCAGGCATCGATTTCCGTGGCCTGGGCCGCGTGCTGGTCAAGACGGTGATGCTCGGCAACAAGAACGCCGGGGGCGGATCGACCCTCACCCAGCAGTTGGCCAAGCAACTCTATTCGCCTGATAGTAAAGGTCTCTTCGCCCGTGCGCTGCAGAAGCCGATCGAATGGATGATAGCTGTCAAACTCGAGCGCTACTACTCGAAGGAAGAGATCATCAAGATGTATCTCAACCAGTTTGACTTCCTCTATAACGCAGTCGGCATCAAGAGTGCCGCCCATGTCTATTTCAACAAGACTCCGGGCGAACTCAATGTCGAGGAAGCCGCCACGTTGGTTGGTATGGTAAAAAATCCTGCCTATTATAATCCAGTGCGCCAGAACGAGCGTACGCGCCAGCGCCGCAACGTCGTGCTCGGACAGATGGCCAAGAACGGCAAGATCACCCAGGAGGAATGTGACTCACTCTCGGCTCTACCGCTCACCCTGACATTCAACCGTGTGGATGCCAAGGATGGCATCGCGCCCTATTTCCGCGAGGAACTGCGCCGGATGCTCCGCGCCAAGCGACCCGAGCGCGCCAACTATCGCGGTTGGGAGAATCAGAAGTTCATCGACGACTCTATTGCCTGGGAGACCAATCCTCTCTTCGGCTGGATCGAGAAAAATCCGAAACCTGACGGGTCGCTCTATGATATCTATAACGACGGCCTGAAGATCTATACCACTATAGACTCGCGCATGCAGGAGTATGCCGAGCAGGCGGTCAGCGAGCATCTCAGCGAACTGCAGAAAGCCTTTTTCCGCGAAAAGAGAGGCACGAAAGGAGCCCCTTATACCACCGACCGCGCGGAACTCTCGGAAATCCGCGTCAACCATCTCATCCGCAACGCGCTCCGCAACACCGACCGCTACCGCATGATGGTGAAGGCCGGAGCCTCGAAGGAGGAGATCGACCGCGCGTTCAACACTCCGCGCGAGATGAAAATTTTCTCCTACGCCGGTTCGATCGACACCGTGATGACTCCCCGCGACTCTGTGCTGTGGAACAAGCATTTCCTCCGCACCGGCTTTATGGCCATGGATCCGCGCAACGGTCAGATCAAGGCCTATGTCGGAGGTCCCGACTTCTCATACTTCCAGTACGACATGGTTTCGACCGGCCGTCGACAGATCGGTTCTACCGTCAAGCCTTTCCTCTACGCCTATGCGATGGAAGAGGGATATACCCCCTGCGACATGTTCTCGAACACCCAGCCTGTCCTGACCGATGAAAACGGACGGCCCTGGGCTCCGCGTAACGCCGGATCGGCGCGTGTAGGCGAGATGGTCAATCTGCGCTGGGCGCTGACCAACTCCAACAACTGGATATCCGCGCGTCTCATCTCCCAACTCTCCCCCTCGTCGCTGGTAAGGACGATGCACAACTTCGGAATCTCATCCAATCTCCCTGCAGTGATGTCGCTCTGTCTCGGGCCGGCCGATGTGTCGGTAAAGGAGATGGTGACCGCCTACTCGGCTTTCGCCAACAACGGCATGCGCGTCGACCCGATATTTGTCACCGCCATAGCCGACAACAAGGGGAACATTATCTCTGAATTCTCTCCCCGCCACACAGAAGTAATTTCTGAAAAAGCCTATTACCGCATCCTCTCGATGCTGCTCAACGTGGTCGATGAAGGTACGGCCCACCGTGTGCGTTCGCGCTTCGGCCTGACCGCCGAGATGGGAGGCAAGACTGGTACGACCAACTATAACGCCGACGGCTGGTTCATGGGATTTACGCCCGATCTCGTCGCAGGCACATGGGTTGGAGGCGAGGAGCGCTACATCCACTTCAACACCATGGCTTACGGACAAGGCGCAGCCATGGCGCTCCCCATCTACGGCCGTTTCATGAAGAAAGTCTACGGCGACAAGAGTCTCGGCTATTCTCAGCAGTCAAGATTTGAATTTCCTTCCGACCTCAATCTCTGTCAGGGCGAATTTGCCTTCACCGATACCGATATGACCGACGCCGACAACGACGCCGAAGAGACATCGATCGACGGCATCTTCGACTGACCCGCATACACCCAAACATCCACCGTTCACTCAACACAGTTGCAAAATGGATCAGGAACTTAAGAAAGAACTTACGCAGGACCCCGACGGTCTGCTGACATACGAATATATCGCCAATCACATCGGCACTTGCGACGACATCATGAAGGAATTGGTCGACAATATGATACTTGTCGATCAGTCGGGTCAGTTCGTCGTGTCTGCTGCACGCTATCTGACGGCCATCGACCCAGAACTGTATGCCGAGCCGATCCGCACACTGGCCGCCGCCGCTATCGACAAAGACCGCGAGCGCAAATATCTGCCTGACCTTCTCCTCTCGCTTTACGGCGACGACTATGCGTCGCGTCTCGACGAACTCAACGAGACCGACGATATATTCCGCCGCATCTACAAACGCCTTACTCCTCCCAACGCTCTCTGAGGGGCTAAAGGGCTAAAAATTGAGGTTGTGTTTGCACAATTCACTCAATTTAACTATTTTTGCATATTATCCTCATCACGACTGAAAGATGAAAAAATTTTGGATTTCATTTCTTGGCGCGCTCGGTGCCATCTGGTTCTCACTCATGCTCTGCTCGGTGCTTTTTATCCTTGCCATCGGGGCTGCGGCAGCTCTCGGCGCAAAGAGTTCTTCGGGTAAAGTGACGGTTGAGAAAAATTCCTATCTCGTGCTCAATCTTGCCGGACAGTTCAACGATCGTCCCGGCCGTCCCGACGTGGTAGGCATGATCATGGGCGAGGATGTGATCGAGCAGGTGGTCGGCGAGACCGCTGAAGCGATCAGACGTGCCGCTTCTGACAAGAATATCGAGGGCATCTTTATCGACTGTCAGGGCGCCGGCGCCGGACTTGCACAGCGTCAGACAATCGTGGAGGCTCTCAGAAAATTCAAGGCCGACGCTCCCGA
>CAMWGM010000064.1 GCA_947173755.1 uncultured Muribaculaceae bacterium | reverse complement strand
CGGCATCATCCCCATGAGCGAATTCCGCTACAACCCCGACATCAAGGTCGGCGACGTTGTGGAAGTCTTCATCGAAAATCAGGAAGACAAGAAGGGTCAGCTCATCCTCTCACACCGCAAAGCCAGTGCAGCCCGCTCCTGGGACCGCATCAACGAGGCTCTCGAAAAAGACGAAGTCATCAAAGGCTACATCAAGTGCCGCACCAAAGGCGGCATGATCGTCGACGTATTCGGCATCGAAGCCTTCCTTCCCGGCTCGCAGATCGACGTCAAGCCCATCCGCGACTATGATATCTTCGTCGGCAAGACCATGGAATTCAAGGTGGTCAAGATCAATCAGGAATTCCGCAACGTCGTCGTTTCCCACAAGGCTCTCATCGAAGCCGAACTCGAGGCTCAGAAGCGCGAGATCATCGCGAAACTCGAGAAAGGCCAGGTGCTCGAAGGCACCGTCAAGAACATCACCTCCTACGGTGTGTTCATCGACCTTGGCGGCGTAGACGGCCTCATCCATATCACCGACCTCTCCTGGGGCCGCGTGTCACACCCCGAAGAAGTCGTTGCCCTCGACGAGAAACTCAACGTCGTCATCCTCGACTTCGACGACGAGAAGAAGCGCATCGCTCTCGGTCTCAAGCAGCTCCTCCCCCATCCCTGGGATGCTCTCGACGCCAACCTCCAGGTGGGCGACAAGGTCAAGGGCAAAGTGGTTGTCATGGCCGACTACGGCGCATTCGTCGAAATCGCTCCCGGTGTCGAAGGCCTCATCCACGTTTCTGAAATGTCGTGGAGCCAGCACCTCCGCTCAGCTCAGGACTTCCTCAAAGTCGGCGACGAGATCGAAGCAGTCATCCTCACCCTCGACCGCGAGGACCGCAAGATGTCGCTCGGCCTCAAGCAACTCAAGCCCGATCCCTGGGCTGACATCCAGGAGCGCTATCCCGTCGGCAGCAAGCACACAGCCCGCGTCCGCAACTTCACCAACTTCGGCGTATTCGTCGAACTCGAAGAAGGCGTCGACGGCCTCATCCACATCTCCGACCTCTCATGGACCAAGAAGGTCAAACATCCCGCCGAGTTCACCGAAATCGGTGCCGACATCGACGTTCAGGTTCTCGAGATCGACAAGGAAAACCGTCGTCTCTCCCTCGGCCACAAGCAGCTTGAGGAAAATCCCTGGGATGTATTCGAGACCATCTTCACCGTCGGTTCCGTTCATGAAGGCACCATCATCGAAATGGTCGAGAAGGGTGCTGTCGTCGCTCTCCCCTATGGCGTCGAAGGCTTCGCTACACCCAAGCACCTCACCAAGCAGGACGGTTCGCGCGCCCAGCTCGACGAGAAACTCGACTTCAAGGTGATCGAATTCAACAAGGATTCCAAGCGCATCATCCTCTCTCACTCACGCACATTCGAAGAAGAACAGCGTGGTGCCGAGCGTGCCGAACGCGCCGAACGTCCCGCCAAGGCTGAGCGTCGCTCGCAGCGTGCTCCCCGTCGTGAAGAGCCCGCTCCCATGCTCAACACCCCGCTCGAGAAGACAACCCTCGGCGACCTCGAAGCACTCGCCGCTCTCAAAGACAAGCTCTCAGGCAAATAATTCTGAAAGCGGCTCTCTGAAAATCTGACTTTCCTCCCCGGCCGCACGCGCGGCCGGGGATTTTTGATACTCTTTTCACCTCATGATCACCCAGGAACAGTTAAAAGAGACTTCCGAGCGCAAGGACGCGCTCAAGAAGTATCTTGACATCGATTCGAAAAAAATTCAAGTTGAAGAAGAAGAACTGCGCACCCATGTGCCCGACTTCTGGGAACATCCCAAGGAAGCGCAGGCCCAGATGAAAAAGATCAAGGATCTCCAGGCATGGATCGAAGGCTATGAGGAGGTCGAACGTCTCGTCGAGGAACTCCAACTCGCCTGGGACTTCCACAAGGAAGGACTCGTCGAGGAGAGCGAGATCGACGACATCTACGCACGCGCCACCGAACGCATCGAAAACCTCGAACTGCGCAACATGCTGCGCCGCGAGGAGGACAAACTCGGCGTCGTGCTCAAGATCAACTCCGGAGCCGGCGGTACCGAAAGCCAGGACTGGGCCGAGATGCTCATGCGCATGTATCTCCGCTGGTGTGAGGCTCACGGCTACAAGACTTCCGTAGCCAACCTTCTCGAAGGCGACGAAGCCGGCATCAAGTCGGCCACCATCAACATCGAGGGCGATTTCGCTTACGGATACCTCAAGAGCGAGAACGGCGTCCACCGACTCGTCAGAGTCTCTCCCTACAACGCCCAGGGCAAGCGAATGACCTCGTTCGCATCGGTCTTCGTGACTCCTCTCGTCGACGACACCATCGAAGTCAAGGTCGATCCCGCTCTTCTCTCCTGGGACACCTTCCGGTCAGGAGGTGCCGGCGGTCAGAACGTCAATAAGGTCGAGTCAGGCGTGCGTCTGCGCTACCAGTTCACCGACCCCTATACCGGCGAGCAGGAAGAGATCCTCATCGAGAACACCGAGACACGCGACCAGCCCAAGAACAAGGAGAACGCCATGCGCCAGCTCCGTTCCATCCTCTACGACAAGGAACTCCAGCACCGTCTGCAGGAGCAGGCAAAGATCGAAGCCGGAAAAATGAAGATCGAGTGGGGCTCGCAGATCCGCTCCTACGTCTTCGACGACCGCCGCGTCAAGGATCACCGAACCAACCATCAGACCTCCGACGTCGGCGGCGTGATGGACGGCGACCTCGACCCCTTCATCAAAGCCTATCTGATGGAATTCGCAGCCCGCGACGCCGAGGAATAATCCGCCTCACGTCCGGTTCAGAGACAAAAAAATTCAGGATGCACCCTTTGCGGATGCATCCTGAATTTTTTGTGCTGACTTGCAGTCTATCACTTTGTCTCTGCCTCCTGCGGACGGGGGATACCATCCTGCTGGCAGCGCTTGGTCATAGCCTCGATGCGGGCCTTGGTCTCGGGGTGAGACGAGAACATCTTGCTGACGTAACTCGATTTTCCACCGCTCTCCCCTTCCATTTTCTGGAATTTCTCAAAGGCCATCACCATGCCCCAGGGATTCTTGCCCTGCGAAACAAGGAAGTCATAGCCGCAATTGTCGGCTTCCTTCTCCTGCTTCTGCGAATACTTCGCGCCGATCAGCGACGAACCGAGATCGCCGAGCTGCGAGTCGGTCAGAGCGGCAACCTTGCCGTTGCTGGCAGCCAGAGCATCCTTCACGGCGCCCGTCATGAGTTCCTGCTTGAAGGCATTCTTGCTGTGGCGCTTCATGACGTGACCGATCTCATGGCCGATGATGCCGAGAAGCTCGTCATCGCTCATGATGTCCATCAGCGACGAGAACACTCTCACGCTGCCGTCGGGACATGCGAAAGCATTGACGTCGATAACGTCGTAGACCTTGAAATTCAAGGGAATTCCGTCAGCGTCGGTGATACCTTCGGTCAGACGGTTGAGACGCTTCGTGTACTCATTGTCGTCGGGAAGCACGGGATTGTGCTTGTCCATCCAGTCGACCGACTGACGGCAATATTCAGCCATCTGCTCATCGGTCAGAGTGAGGGCCTTGACCGCTTTCGCGCCGCCGTCAATAGCCTTCTTGAGGTTGAACTGAGCGGAGGCAGAGAAACCAACGCACAGAATCATGCAAAGGAATAATTTCAGTGACTTTCTCATAGTGATTATTTTAAAAATCTATTGTAAAATTAGTAATTTTGCGTGTAACATCCAAAACCCATGAAAAAATTCATCGTCGTCATAAGGGTCATGCTCCTCCTGATAGCCGCCCTGTGCCTGATAGCGGCTTTCGCCATCAGAAACTACACAATGATCCACTTCCCCACGGTCCTTTCGGGCTGCGTGTTCGTCGGACTGGTGTTCGGACTCATTCTCGCTCCCCATGTCTCGAGGCTCACCGGCCTCTCCAACCGTGTACTCAACGTATGTCTGGTCACCGTCGTGACCGGCAGCATCATAGCCGGACTCTTCATGGTCGGCAATTACGCCTTCACCTCCCCCGAAACCCGCCACGAGGAAAAACTGCTCGTTGTCGACCGTTACAAGGAGACTCACTATCACTCCCGCCGCGTTGGGCGCAACCGTTATGTCCGCGGAACACCCTATAACGAATATTACCTCACCGTCGAACATCCCGACGGCACTCGGAGACCCATGCTGGTACGCGTGGAACGTTACAGGAAAACTCACCCCGGCGACTCCGTAAAGGTCAGTTTCGAGCGCGGACTCTTCGGATTCGAGGTTCTCAGACGCTGACTGTCCTCTCATGGAATCAGGGTGTATCGGTCTCTCCGGTACACCCTGATTCTTATAACGTCAATCTCATTAAGCCTTTACTGCGGGCTGAGGAGCAGGCTGAGGAGCCACAGCCGGCACGAGAGGCTTAGCCTCCCAGCCGAGTGCACTTGCGCCGAGCACGGCGGCATCTGCCTCCTTAAGTTCCGAAAGGATCACTTTCACCTTGCCTTTGAACATCGGCATCATGTGACGTTCCATCGACTCGCGAAGCGGCTTCAGAAGCAGTTCGCCTGACTTGGCGAGACCGCCGAAGATGATGATGGCCTCGGGCGACGAGAAGACCGTGAAGTCGGCGAATGCCTCGCCGAGGATTTCGCCCGTATATTCGAAAATCTCCTTGGCCAGAGGATCCCCGGCCATCGCTGCGTCATAGATATCCTTGGAAGTGATCTGATCGATCGGAATATTGCGCAGGATCGATGCGTCGGTGCGGATCTCGAGGAATTCGCGTGCCGTGCGCGCCACACCCGTGGCCGAACAGTAAGCCTCGAGACAGCCCGTACGGCCGCAGCCGCAGAGACGGCCGTTGTTGCGCTTCATGATCACGTGACCCAGTTCGCCCGCAAAACCGTCCGAACCGTAGACCAACTGACCGTTGATCACGATGCCTGAACCTACACCCGTTCCGAGGGTGATCATGATGAAATTCTTCATACCGCGCGCCGCACCGTAGGTCATCTCGCCGATAGCGGCGGCGTTGGCATCGTTGGTGATGGCCACTGGCAGACCGAACTTCTCGCTGACCATCTGAGCCAGAGGCAGCGGAGTGGGCCAGGGGATGTTCACCAGTTTCTCGATCATACCTGTGTAATAATTGGCATTCGGGGCGCCGATACCGATACCATACACCTTGTCGACAGCATCATGAGCCACAAGCAGATTGGTGATCGCTGTGTAAAGTTCGTCGATGTAGTCGTTTACATTGGCGTGCTTGAGGGTCTTGATGGAAGAACTTGCAATGACGACGCCACGTGCGTCAACGATACCGAAAACGGTATTGGTTCCGCCGATATCGATACCTACAACATAAGGCTTCATATTCATCATGGGGGATTTGAGGGTTTAACGGAAAGATAAGTGGATAAGTATGTTTCTTATCCCGCAAATTTACACATTTCCCCGACATCTCAATGCTAATAAAACAAAAAAGTAGCGGCTCGATTGGTGAAATTTCCGTAATTTCCCACCTCTCGCTCCGCCACTCTGTGGATTATCCGTTAATCGGCAGGAACAAGCGGCCCGGTATCACGTTCTCATCATTCACAACTCCCGCATATTCCCGCAGAATCATGAATTATGGTTTACGCTTTGACTCAAGTTTGAAATTCACCGGAAGTACAAACGAGCAGTTCACAGGCTTGCCGTTCACCGTGCCCGGTTTCCATCCGTTCCTCAATCCGTTGACAGCCCTGATGGCCTCCTTGTCAAGTTCGGCATGACCCGACGATTTCTTGATGCGCACACCGGTCACCGACCCGTCGGCCAGCACATAGAATTCCACTACCGCTCTTCCCTCGACTCTATTCTTGTGAGCCTCCGCGGGATAAACGATGTTCTCGGAAAGTTCGTTCATCAGAGTCTGCAGCCCATCCTTGTAGACCGGAAGCACTTCAGGCATCACGACCTCGCCGACAGATTTGCGTGTGACAATATATACGGTTGGATCGTCCCCGTTGTTGACAGTCACTTCCAGGATTTCATCGGGAGAGATCTTCTTCATTTCCTCCTCAGAGATCTTCACGCCGTCCACATAGAACGTCACACCTTCACCCGACACCTCCTTGCCGTCAGGCGTTTTAGCCTTCACGTCCGCGCCACCCTCTTTCTTGAGGGTTCCGGTACCGGTGATTTTCAATGATTCAGGCGCAGGCGAATCCGTTTGGCTGTCAGTGGAATTTTTGCTAACTTTGTCGGTCGTGACCGGGCTCTCACCGATAGTGGCGATCGCAGCCTTTACCGACGGAATAGCAGTAAGCGAGAGTGCCGCGCAGCATGCCGGCACAAGGGCGATGGCTTTCAGGCGGCGCCATCTGCCCGGCTTTTTTTGATACATCATGGTGATACGTTTTTTAAGTTTACTATGATTGAGGCTGTTGGCAAGTGACGGGAATCTCGCGCCAACAGCCTTTTTTATTAACAACATCTGATATTGACGGGCATCATGACCCTGCTCGATCACGGCCATATCAGCCTGATACTCATGAATCAGCATCAGTTCCTCCCTCATCAGCCACGCGGCAGGGTTAAACCAGTTGACGATCACCACCACCTGCGCCACAAGCAGATCCACCCAGTGATAGCGGTTGATATGGCTGAGCTCGTGAGCGATGATTGCCGATGCACCCGATTCATAGTCGGCGCGGCCGACCACCATATAATGCATCCAGCTGAATGGAGCGATCCGGCAGTCGTCGGTCACCACAAGCGTGTAGTCGCCGCGACGCTCTTTCCTGCCCCGGGAGATCACTTTGATGAGTCTTATCCATGTGGCCGCTGTGCCTGTGGCCACCACGATCATTCCGGCCATGAAAACCCATATCAGCACGGTTCCCCACACCGGTCTGTCCGGGATAGTCGTCGGAAAGTCAGTCAGATATATCAGAGGAGCCTCGATTATGACGGGAGCCGGAGCCGACAACCGGCTCTTGACAACCGACGCGACAGGCACAGCCAGAAATGCCACTGCATATATAGCGAGCAGCACGCCGCGGTTGTAGGCAAACTGTTTCTCACCGGCGAGCATTATCTTGTAGATAAGATACATCGCCAGAAGAAGCACACCGCTGACAATCGAATATGAAAGAAACTCCCCCATCTGCCTTCAAGCCCTTTTACTTCTTTTTTTCGACAAGGTCAAGAAGTTCGCGCAATTCGTCGGCCGTAATCTTCTCCTCCTCCACGAGCGCCGAGACAGCACCGAAGTAACTGCCGCTGAAATAACTCTTGACAAAATCACCCAGACTCCGGCTGCGGAAATCCTCCATCTTGGCCACGGGATAAAATTGATAGGAACCACCTATATCGTTGTGCGCCACGAATCCCTTCTGCTCCAGGCGGCGCATCACGGTGGACACCGTGTTGAAGTGTGGCTTCGGATCAGGATAAAGTTCCACAAGCCCGGTTATATACATCGGGCCACTCTGCCAGAGAAGTCTCATCAGTTCCTCCTCGCGTTCGGTCAGTTGATCTTTCGGTTTCGGTTTTCTCATAACTACATGATTAGTTTATGCCGCAAATATACAAACTATTCTTTTAGTTTCAAGAATTACCCCCCCCCATTTAACAT
>CAMWGM010000063.1 GCA_947173755.1 uncultured Muribaculaceae bacterium | reverse complement strand
GCTCAAAACTCAGTTCCACTTCATCACGAAACGACTTGAAATTTCGTATTTTCAGTTCTTGTATCATACCCGTTGCGATTTAATGATGCAAATATAGTGATTTTCTCGATTAAACAAAATCAAAATAGCAATTTTTATAATTTTAATTATGATATTAGCAATAAACACCCCTATTATAGAAAATAATATTTTAAAATCCTATGCTTTAAATTCAGCCATTGACTATAGATTCCTCGATTTTTACTATGTAATCTGGCTCCAGGAGAAAAGGGGTTAAGGGGTGGGGAAGATTTTTTCGGCTTATTGACATTTTT
The DNA here is from genome assembly GCA_947173755.1 of uncultured Muribaculaceae bacterium. Classification (GTDB taxonomy): domain Bacteria; phylum Bacteroidota; class Bacteroidia; order Bacteroidales; family Muribaculaceae; genus Duncaniella. The sequence goes on along the minus strand of CAMWGM010000063.1, from coordinate 7,392 downwards.
TTCGTACCTTTGTGGCAAAATATACAGATATGGACAACGAATTAGATTGGAAAAATCTCACATTCGGCTATATGCCAACTGATTACAATGTCCGCTGCCGCTATCGCAACGGAGAGTGGGGTGAGATCGAAGTGTCTCAGAGCGAGATGATAGATCTGCACATGGCTGCCACTTGTCTGCACTACGGGCAGGAGATATTCGAAGGCCTGAAGGCTTTCCGTGGCAAGGACGGAAAGATCCGCGTGTTCCGCCTCGAAGAGAATGCACGCCGCATCCGCGAATCGGCCAAAGGTCTGATGATGGCTCAGTTGCCTGAGGAGAAATTTATCGAGATGGTCAAGAAGGTTGTGGCGCTCAACGCACGTTTCGTCCCCCCCTACGGTTCGGGCGCATCGCTCTACATCCGCCCCATCGAGATCGGCACTTCGGCTCAGGTAGGTGTCAAACCCGCTTCGGAATATCTCTTCATCATTTTCGTTTCGCCTGTCGGCCCCTATTTCAAGACCGGTTTCCGTCCTACAAAGATATGCATCATGCGCCAGTATGACCGCGTGGCACCCCGCGGAACAGGCCGCTGGAAAGTGGGTGGCAACTATGCCGCATCGCTTACGGCCGGCGTCCATGCCCACGAACTCGGCTATTCAGCCGTGCTCTATCTCGACCCGAAGGAGAAAAAATATCTCGACGAGTGTGGTCCCGCCAACTTCATAGCCATCAAAGATGGCGTCTATATCACTCCCGCCTCCGACTCAATCCTCCCCTCGATCACCAACAAAAGCCTCATGCAACTCGCTGAGGATATGGGCATCAAGGTGGAATGCCGTCATATTACCGTCGACGAACTCGATGAGGTCGACGAGGCAGCCGCCGTCGGCACCGCAGCCGTGGCTTCGCCCGTCGGCGAAATCGACGACCTCGACACCGGCAAGAAGTATGTCATCGCTAAGGACGGCAATCCCGGTCCGGTTGTGACACGACTCTACGACACCCTGCGTGGCATCCAGAACGGCGATCTGCCCGACCCCCACGGCTGGTGCACGATAATCGAAGAGTGAAGAGCGGAGAGTGTAGAGTGGAGAGCAAGACTGACTACATCGGGCTGATCGACAGATATTATCCGGCTGACACCCCTCTCGGCCGGATCTACCGAAGCCATTGCGGCAAGGTGGCCGATCTGGCTGTGCGGATAGCCCGGGGACTCGGATTGCCTCTCGACGAAGAGCAGGTCAGGGCAGCCGCAATGCTCCACGACATCGGTATCTTCATGTGCGACGCACCCTCGATCGAGTGTCACGGCACCGAGCCTTACATCTGTCACGGCTATCTGGGCGCCGATATTCTCAGACGTGAGGGAGTGGCCGAAGAGTTGGCCCGCGTAGCCGAGCGTCACACCGGGACAGGCCTGACTCCGGCCGAAATAGCCGCCGAGAACCTCCCGCTCCCTTCAGACCGTTCATACATGCCGGAGACCCTGCTCGAGAAACTCGTCTGCTATGCCGACAAATTCTACTCGAAAAGCGGAGCCGGCAACCTCAAGCCTGTCGAAAAAGTCAGAGCCCAGATGGCACGTTTCGGCGCCGGTCCGGCCGGAAGATTCGCCGTTCTCGAAAACCTCTTCACTCCTTATCCCTGACTGAAATACATTAAATCCTAATATCAGAAATAAACTAAAATACTTCTCAGACATGACTGTCGTTGACCGCTTTCTCCAATATGTGAAATTTGACACGCAGAGCGACGAACTGACAAATCTCACACCCTCCACACCGGGCCAGATGGAATTTGCCCGCCATCTCGAGAGCGAACTCCGCTCGATGGGGCTCAGTGACATCTCGCTCGATGACAACGGCTATCTTTTCGCTACACTTAAAGGCAATGTCGGCCGTGAGGTCCCCACCGTAGGCTTCATCGCCCATCTCGACACATCGCCCGACATGAGCGGACGCCATGTCTCCCCCCGGATCGTGCAGAACTACGACGGCGAAGACATTCTCCTCAACGCAGCCAACAATATCATCCTCTCCCCCAAGGATTTCCCCGAACTGCTCGACTATAAGGGCCAGGATCTTATCGTCACCGACGGCAACACCCTTCTCGGCGCCGACGACAAGGCAGGCGTGGCCGAAATCATAACCGCTGTGGCTTACCTTCAGGCTCATCCTGAGATCAAGCACGGCGATATCCGCATCGGCTTCAATCCCGACGAGGAGATCGGCCTCGGCGCCCACAAGTTTGACGTCGGGATGTTCGGTGCCGACTGGGCCTACACCATGGACGGAGGCGAGATAGGCGAACTCGAGTATGAGAACTTCAACGCCGCCGTGGCGCGCATCACCTTCAAGGGGCGCAACGTGCATCCCGGATATGCCAAACACAAGATGCTCAACTCGCTCCGCGTGGCCACACAGTATGCCATCATGCTCCCGCGCTGGGAGACTCCCGAGCACACCGAAGGCTATGAGGGATTCTATCACCTCGTCTCTATAAAAGGTGATGTCGAGGAAACTGTCATGACCTACATCATCCGCGATCACGACCGCGACCGTTTCGAGCGCCGCAAGAAGGAACTCGAACACCTCGCCCGCAAGATCAACAACGAATTCCCCGGATGTGCATCGATCGAGATCAAGGACCAGTATTTCAACATGCGCGAGAAGATCGAGCCTGTGATGCATATCGTCGACACCGCCATCAAGGCGATGGAAAATGTAGGTGTCACACCCAAGGTGCAGCCCATCCGCGGCGGGACAGACGGCGCTCAACTCTCGTTCAAGGGTCTTCCCTGCCCGAACATCTTTGCCGGAGGTCTCAATTTCCACGGCCGTTTCGAGTTCGTGCCCATCCGCTCGATGGAGAAAGCCACCGAGGTCATCGTGGAGATAGCACGCCTGGTGGCCCAATAGCAGACCGCAATGTATTATATTCAGAAGCAATTCGAGATTGCCGGCTGCCACTCGCTCACGCTCTCCTACGAGAGCAAGTGCTCGCGCATGCACGGCCACAACTGGATCATAACTGTCTACTGCCGTGCCGCCGAACTCAACCCCGACGGCATGGTGGAGGACTTCTCGCATATCAAGAAACTCATCTCGTCACACCTCGACCACCGCAATCTCAACGAAGTGTTCGATTTCAATCCGACCGCCGAAAATATCGCCCGGTGGATTGCATCGCAGATCGCCACCTGCTATCGCGTCGATGTTCAGGAAAGCCTGGGCAACATCGCTTCGTGGGTCGACGAATGAGATCGCAGGTTGCCTCAGCAATGATTTATGGCATATCCCGTCAACGAAATTTTCTATTCACTGCAGGGTGAGGGATGGTTCACCGGGAGTTCGGCAGTGTTTGTGCGCTTCTCGGGCTGCAACATGAAGTGCTCCTTCTGCGACACCGACCACTCGGCGTCAACCATGATGGAAGCACGCGAGATAGTCGATAAAGTGCTCGGATTTCCGGCACGCCACGTCATCCTGACCGGCGGCGAGCCCGCCATGCGTGTCGACTCGCTGCTGATCGATATGCTCCACGCCGAGGGTTGCTTCATTCAGATCGAGACAAACGGATCGCTCCCCGTCAGCGACGAGATCGACTGGATCACATGCTCGCCGAAGGGAGATTATCCGGTCAGGCTCCCCCGTGTGGACGAACTCAAGATTGTCTTTCAGGCTCAGGATGTCGAGGCGATCGCGTCAAGAGTCCCCGCCACCCACCTCTTCCTTCAGCCATGCTCGGGAGCCAACATTCCCGAGACCGTCGACTATATCCTTGCCCATCCCTGGTGGCGTCTCTCGCTCCAGACCCATAAACTAATCGACATTCCATGAAAGCGCATCGACTTCTCATCGCGGTGCTGGCAGCCATGATGCTCACGACCTCATGCCGCCCCGACCGCAAGACCGACGACGACACCCTCGTCATCCTCCACACCAACGACACTCACTCCGCCATCGAGCCCGACCGTCATGACATGGGAGGAATCGTGCGTCGAAAGGTTTTGATCGACAGTGTCCGTGCCCTCTATCCCGACGCGATGCTGATCGATGCCGGCGATGCTGTCCAGGGGTCGCTGTTCTTCACGATGTTCGGTGGCGAGGTGGAGCGGAAACTGATGAACGCGCTCGGATATGACATCCGAATTCTCGGCAACCACGAGTTTGACAACGGACTGCAGAAACTCGCCGAAGAGTGGAGTCAGGTGGAGGCTGACCGCATTTCGACCAACTACGATTTCACGGGCACACCGCTCGAAGGGCTCTTCGAAACCTCGGTCATCAAGGAGATCGGTGGCCACAAGGTAGGATTCATCGGCATCAATCTCGATCCGGCGGGAATGATAGCCTCCAAAAACTATCAAGGGATGGTCTATCGCGACGCCATCGGTAGTGCCAACGCCGAGGCAACCCGCCTCAAAGCCGAGGGAGCGGAGAGGATCATCGCGATCACCCACATCGGCTATGACGAAGAAGACGACACGATGCCCGACGACCGCGCCCTTGCCGCCGGGTCGAAAGATATTGATCTTATAATAGGTGGTCACACCCACACGGTGATCGATCCCGCCACGGCTCCCGACTCGGTATGGAAAATCACCAATGCCGCCGGACGTCCCGTGTATGTTCTTCAGACCGGTTCGTCAGGTCTCAGTCTCGGCGAAATAAAATTCAATCTGAAAAGCGGCGATGTCAGCGCGCGGCTCATTCCTGTAGATGCGCGCCTCGATTCGAGGGCCGACACATCCTTCGCTTCGCTCATCACTCCATATCGCGACAGTCTCGACTCGCTCCGCTCGTTCGTGATCGGCAATTCCCCACGCGAATTCGACCGCAAGTCACCCGAAATGCTCAATCTCCTCTCCGACTTCGTGCTTATGCGCGGCGAGGAACTCTGCGGCAAACCTGTCGACATCGCCATTATGAACCGTGGAGGTATCCGCAACTCTCTTTCAGCCGGGCCGATCACCAAGGGGGGTATCATCGACATCCTTCCCTTTGACAACCGTATAGTGGTGCTCGACATCAAAGGCTCCGATCTGCTTGAGAATCTCGGAATCATGGCCGGGATGGGAGGCAACGGGGTCAGCAAGGGGGTCAGCGTCACCTACGATCCCTCGACTTACGAAATCAATACCGCCACCATCAACGGAAATCAGATCGACCCGGAGCGCCACTACCGCCTCGCCACAATAAACTATCTTGCCGACGGCGGCGACTACATGACACCTCTCACACGCGCACCCCGGCTGGCCGAAAGCAAGGGAGCGCTCTATGAGGATCTCTTTAGTTTCATCTCCTCCGGGCGCCTCGACCCTCTCATGGCACAACCCGACACGTCCGACCGTATGTCGGCCTTCTGACCGTCCGGGACAAAAAATCAACTCCATCGCCTGAGGATCTGCCCTCAAGCGATGGAGTTGATTTTTTATACTATATAATAAGTATCGGGATAGGATCAGTTGCGGGGTTCGCGGCGGGGACGGTCGTTGCCACCCTCGCGACGGGGACGACGTTCGCCACGCTCACCACCACCATTGCCTTCGCGACGGGGACGTTCGCCACGAGGAGCACGTTCGCGCTCAACATAGCCTTCGGGTTTGGGCTGGAGCGCACGCATCGAGAGACGGTATTTACCGGTCTTCTTGTCGATCTCGATCAGTTTCACTTCCACCTCGTCGCCCTCCTTGAGACCGGACGCCTCCATGTTTTCGAGACGGTTCCACGAAATCTCGGAGATGTGGAGCAGACCGTCACGGTTGGGCATGAACTCGACAAATGCACCGAAGTCGAGGATCGAGCGCACTTTGCCTTTGTAGATGCTGCCCTCTTCGGGGAGTTGGACGATGGCGTTGATCATTTCGAGAGCCTTGTCGATAGCAGCCTTGTTGGAGGCTGCCACCTCGATGTAGCCGCCCTCCTCGATCTCGTCGATCGAAACGGTTGCACCCGAGGCTTCCTGAATGCCCTGGATCACCTTTCCGCCCGGGCCGATCACGGCACCGATGAGTTCCTTGGGGATCAGCATGGTGACGATGCGGGGCACATGAGGCTTATAATCCTCGCGGGGAGCAGGGATGGTCTCCTGGATTTTGTCGAGGATGTGCAGACGGCCGTCGCGGGCCTGGAGAAGTGCCTTCTCGAGGATCTCGTAGGAAAGGCCGTCACACTTGATGTCCATCTGGGTGGCGGTGATGCCGTCGCGAGTACCTGTCACCTTGAAGTCCATGTCACCGAGGTGGTCCTCATCGCCGAGGATATCGGAGAGCACGGCATATTTGCCTGAAGCGGTATCGGTGATCAGACCCATAGCGATGCCCGAAACGGGACGTTTCATCTTGACACCTGCGTCGAGAAGCGAGAGGGTGCCGGCGCAGACAGTGGCCATCGACGACGAACCGTTGCTCTCGAGGATATCAGAGACGATACGCACCACATAGGGAAAATCGTCGGGGAACATGCGCTTGAGGGCGCGGTGGGCGAGGTTGCCGTGGCCGATCTCGCGACGGCCTACGCCGCGGACGGGACGTGCCTCGCCGGTCGAGAAGGGGGGGAAGTTATAGTGGAGCAGGAAGCGCTCGCGACCCTGGTTGAGAACATCGTCGAGGATTTTCTCGTCGAGCTTGGTGCCGAGGGTAACGGTGGCAAGGCTCTGGGTCTCGCCGCGGGTAAACACAGCCGATCCGTGAGGTCCGGGAAGGTAATCGACCTCACACCAGATGGGGCGGATTTCGGTGGTCTTACGACCGTCCAGACGGATGCCCTCGTCAAGCACGCAGCGGCGCATGGCTTCCTTCTCGACGTCGTGATAATAACGCTTCACCAAGGGTGCCTTCTCATCGCGTTCCTCCTCGGGAAGAGACTCGATGTATTCATCGCAGATAGCCTTGAACGAGTCGGCGCGCCAGTGCTTGTCGGCACATCCCTGCTTGGCGATGGCGTAAGCCTTGTCGTAGCACTTTTCGCGTACGTCCTTGCGCAGCTCTTCGTCGTTGACCTCGTGGCAGTATTCGCGCTTAACGACTCCGAGCTCCTTGGCGAGCTCTTCCTGAGCCACGCACTGAACCTTGATGGCTTCGTGGGCTGTCTTGAGGGCTTCGAGCAGAACCTGCTCCGAAACTTCCTTCATTTCGCCTTCAACCATCATGATGTTGTCATAAGTGGCACCTACCATCAGCTCCAGGTCAGCCTTGTCAAGCTGGTCGGCGGTGGGGTTGATCACGAATTTGCCGTCAATGCGGGCAACGCGCACTTCGGAAATGGGTCCCTGGAAGGGAATATCGCTGACGGTCAGCGCTGCCGATGCTGCCAGACCGGCAAGCGCATCGGGGAAGTCTACGCCGTCGGCACTGTACATGGTCACCTGAACAATGGTGTCGGCATGATAATTGTCGGGGAACAG
>CAMWGM010000062.1 GCA_947173755.1 uncultured Muribaculaceae bacterium | reverse complement strand
CTTCTACACCCTCGTGGAGTTTGACGGCGATGCAACTATCGTCAAGAAACTCGAGACAGCCTTCCGTCGTGACGAGCGCGTCCTCCGCTTCCTCGTCTTCCGTCTCGACAAGTATGCCGCTGAGTACGCTGAAAAGCGTCGCAACCGCAAAGCCAACACTACCACCACAATCACCGAAGAAGTTAAGGAAAACTAATCATGGCACAAGCATCTGAAATCCGCTACCTCACTCCCCTGTCGGTAGACGTCAAAAAGAAGAAATATTGCCGTTTCAAACGTAGCGGCATCAAATATATCGACTACAAGGATCCCGAATTCCTCAAGAAGTTCCTCAACGAGCAGGGCAAGATCCTCCCCCGCCGCATCACCGGAACTTCTCTCAAGTTCCAGCGCCGTGTCGCTCAGGCCGTCAAGCGTGCCCGTCACCTCGCACTCCTCCCCTACGTTACCGACTTGATGAAATAACTTTAAAAGCTATCAGGAATTATGAAGATCATCCTTAAAGAAGACATCTCAGGCCTTGGCTACAAGGACGACGTGGTAGAAGTCAAGAACGGCTATGGCCGCAACTACCTCATCCCCACCGGCAAGGCTGTCATCGCCACTGAGTCGGCTCTTAAAGTACTCGCCGAAAACCAGCGTCAGCGCGCCCACAAACTCGAGCGCATCAAGGCTGAGGCCGAGGCTACCGCCAAGGCTCTCGAAGGTCTCACTCTCACTATCGGCGCCAAGACTTCGTCTACCGGCACCATCTTCGGTTCGGTCAACGCTATCCAGATCGCCGAGGCTCTCGAGAAAGCCGGCCATGTCATCGACCGTAAGATCATCGACATCGAACCCGTCAAAGAAGTCGGCAATTACACCGCCAAACTTCGTCTCCACCGCGACGTTCTCGTTGAGATCCCCTTCGAAGTCGTTGCTGAATAATTTTGCTTTTTCACGCATAGGAATTCCCTTCCTGTCGCGTTGATCCTTCCCTACCACCGCAGTCTTCCGTTCGGAGACTGCGGATTTTTTTGTGCAATTAAGCCTCTAAAAAATCATTATCGCACTGTTTATTCCGAGAAATTTCGTATTTTTGTGAAAAATATTGATCCACATGAATAAAGTCATTGCCAAAGAGCGATTTTCTGATAAAGTGGTGAGCCTCACGGTCGAGGCACCGTTGATAGCGCGTTCGCGCCGTCCGGGCCACTTCGTCATCGTGAGATCCGGAGAAGGAGGTGAGCGCATCCCTCTTACGATTGCCGAGGCCGATGTTGAGAAGGGCACCATCCGCCTCGTGATTCAGGATGTTGGCTTATCCACCCATAAGATCTCCTCGCTTGAAGTCGGTGATTCATTGACCGATGTAGTCGGACCCCTCGGAAAAGCGACCGATATTGCATACCGTGGTACTGTGGTCTGCTGTGGAGGTGGCGTCGGCGTTGCTCCTCTGCTCCCCATAGTTAAAGCGATGAAGGAGGCGGGCAATCGTGTCGTCTCCATTCTTGCCGCGCGCAACAAGGACCTCATAATACTCGAAAAAGAAGTGGCTGCCTGGAGCGACGAGGTCATCATTATGACCGACGACGGCTCGGCCGGTATTAAAGGTCTCGTTACTGCCGGCCTTGAGATGGTCATAGCCCGCGAGAAAGTCAACGAGGTCGTGGCGATCGGACCGGCCGTGATGATGAAATTCGTAGCGCTTACTACTGCCCGATATGACATTCCCACGGTCGTGTCGCTCAACACTATCATGGTTGACGGAACCGGTATGTGTGGTGCATGCCGTGTCACTGTCGATGGTAAGACAAAATTCGTGTGTATTGATGGTCCCGAATTCGATGCTCACAAAGTCGATTTCGATGAGATGATCATGAGACTCAAAAGTTACAATAAACCGGTAAAGTAATGGACACTTCTCTCGAAAACAGCCGTGACGCCAAATGGAGGGTTGATCTGCGCGACCGGCGTCCTGTTAAGGAGCGCACCTCTATCCCGCGTGTCGTGATGCCGATGCTCCCGGCGGAGTTTCGTGTGACCAATAACGACGAGGTCAACGAGGGTCTTTCGCCCGAACAGGCCTCCATCGAGGCGCGCCGGTGTCTTGACTGTGCAGATCCTCAGTGTGTCAACGGTTGTCCTGTCGGGATTGATATTCCCGGATTTATCAAGCGCATCGAGGCAGGCGATCCCCTCGGAGCAGCCGACGTCATCAAACTCACCTCTACCCTTCCCGCTGTGTGCGGGCGCGTTTGTCCTCAGGAGAAACAGTGTGAGAGCAAGTGCATCTACAACCGGATGAAGAAACAACCTGTAGCGATCGGCTATCTCGAGCGCTATGCGGCCGACACTCAATTGGCCGACCTTAAGTCGCATCCCGGCGACCGGGCTTTCACTCTCCCCGAGCCTCTCAACATCCGTGTTGCGGTTGTCGGCTCCGGTCCTGCCGGACTCTCCTTCGCTGGAAGTATGGCTGCCAAAGGTTATGATGTCACCCTTTTCGAGGCTCTTCACGAAATCGGCGGCGTGCTCAAATACGGTATTCCCGAGTTCCGGCTACCCAATTCGGTTGTCGATGCTGAAATAGAGGCTCTACGGGCACGTGGAGTTACATTTGTCAAAGACTGCGTTATAGGAAAGACCTTGTCTTATGAAGATCTTCGCGCCCAAGGATTTCAGGGGATTTTCGTCGCCTCGGGTGCCGGGCTTCCGCGCTTCATGGGCATTCCCGGTGAAAATTTCATCGGAGTGATGTCGAGCAACGAATATCTGACACGCATCAATCTGATGGGAGCGGGCCGCCCCGGCGAAGACACTCCCGTGTTGAAAGGTCATCGCGTCGCAGTGATCGGAGGAGGCAACACAGCGATGGACTCGGTGAGAACCGCGCTTCGTCAGGGTGCTGAGACCGCGATGATCGTCTATCGCCGCAGCGAGGACGAGATGCCTGCCCGCATCGAGGAGATCGCCCATGCCAAGGAAGAGGGTGTCAGATTCCTGACACTTCATAACCCTGTTGAATATCTTGCCGACGAGTTCGGACGCGTCCGTGCCATGAAATTGCAGAAAATGGAACTTGGCGAACCTGATGCCTCGGGGCGTCGTTCTCCAGTCCCGGTCGAAGGAGCCATCGAGGAGGTTCCGGTCGATCTCGTCATCGTGAGCATAGGTGTTTCGCCGAACCCGCTTATACCGAACGCCATTTCCAGTCTCGCGGTATCACGCCGGGGAACCATCGAAGTCGATCCCGAAACGATGCGGAGCAATCTTTCCGACCTTTATGCCGGCGGGGATATTGTACGTGGAGGTGCCACTGTCATTCTTGCCATGGGTGACGGACGTCGGGCTGCCGAACACATGCATGCTGCTCTTTATGGACCTCAAAAAACCTCAAGGCTATGAAACGATTTCTCCTCAGCCTTTCTCTTCTGGTTTTCAGCTCCGTTCAATACGGTTTCGCACAGACCGAAACAGTTGCTCCGGATCCCCTCGAGTCTGCGCTTGCAGCCGCACGCAAGGCTCCTCGCAACAAAGTTGCGCAGCGTGAGGCCGCCGATCGTCTTTTCGATGCAGGTCGTTATTCCGAGGCCATTTCATATTATCTGAAGTCTGACAACTCGGGCAATCTTGGTGCAGCACGTGCCGCATTTGAACTCTATGATTTCGAGGGAGCGCGCGAATATCTGAGTAAATATCTCGCCAAACGCACCAAGGCTGAACGCGAACGCGATCTTGCCTCGACCGGCGATGGTTCTGATCCCACCGACATTCTTTCGGCAAAGATAATTCTCGGCGACGATATGCTCGGTCGTGTCGAAAATATTCAGGTTATCGACTCGGTCAATGTCCCTGCCGACGATTTCTTCAGTTGGATTCGCCTGGCCGCGAGTGCCGGCTCTATCGTCGGTACGGAAGTAGTCGAACAGATTGTCCCCGCCAAATTCATCGGCGAGGAAGAATACATTGTCAGTCCGGCTTATCTAACCGAGGAGGCCGATCGGCTCTTCTGGGCAAAAGCCGACGAGTCAGACAGTGTCACGCTTTACGAAAGCACACTCCTGGTCGATGGCACCTGGGGTGAACCTGTCGAACTCTTCAGCCATGCCTCGATTTTCGACGAGGATGCCGACGGGAATCTTCTCGGTCATCCCTTCCTCATGCCTGACGGTGTCACACTCTACTTTTCAGCCGACGGGGAACGATCTCTTGGCGGCCTTGATATTTTCACCTCCCGCCGCGACGAGAGAGGTTTTCTTCAGCCGTCGAATGTCGGGATGCCCTATAACTCCCCTGCCAACGACTACATGCTCGCTATCGATGAGGAAACAGGTATTGGCTGGTGGGCGACCGACCGTAATAATCTTACCGATTCAGTCACTATCTACGTTTTCATCCCATCCGAAGTTCGCGTCAATTATCCTGCCGACAAAGAGGGTCTCACCGATCTAGCACGTCTCTCCTCCATCAGTCTGACTCGCAATCCTGCCGACGATCATCGTGCACTGCTTCGTCGCATAGCCTCTCTTCAGAAAGGCAACTCTTCCAGGCAGGTCAACCGTCGGAAAGGTCCTGATTTCATGCTCGCTCTTCCCGACGGCCGCATCATCACGCGTCTTTCCGATTTCACTTCTGCGATCGCCAGAAAATCCATGCAGGAGTATCTTGATGCCGACAAAGCCTATCAGACCTCTATGCAACACCTTTCTTCTCTCCGCGAGCGCTACGCTAAAGGCGATCGCAGTGTCGCATCTGAAATTCTTCAACTTGAAAAGCGACTTGAGGGGACGAAGACTCATCTCCTGGAACTTCGCAACCAAGTGATCGACTCAGAAATCTGAATTATTTTTTCAACAACAAAAATCAGTCGTCATGAATACCGAAATGACCATCTTTATTGCGGCGGCGATATTACTCGTTCTCCTGAGCATCTTTTTTTACTATGTTCCCTTCTTCCTGTGGATTTCCGCAAGAGTGAGCGGCGTAAAGATCTCTCTTCTGCAACTTTTCCTCATGCGCATCCGAAAGGTGCCGGCGGCAGTCATAGTCAGGGCGCTGATCGAAGCCCACAAAGCCGGCCTTAATGATGTGACCAGAGATGATCTCGAGGCTCACTATCTGGCCGGCGGAAATGTCGAAAAAGTTGTTCATGCTCTCGTCTCTGCGTCGAAAGCCAACATCGATTTGGGCTTCAAGATGGCCACCGCCATCGATCTTGCGGGCCGCGACGTTTTCCAGGCTGTTCAGATGTCTGTAAATCCCAAGGTCATCGAGACCCCTCACGTCACCGCCGTTGCTAAGGACGGTATTCAGTTGATTGCCATTGCCCGCGTCACTGTCCGTGCCAACATTCGCCAGCTCGTCGGCGGTGCAGGTGAAGATACCATTCTTGCACGTGTCGGCGAAGGCATCGTGTCCTCGATCGGATCCTCCGCTTCTCACAAGGAGGTACTCGAGAACCCCGATAATATTTCGAAACTCGTGCTCCGCAAGGGACTTGACTCGGGAACCGCATTCGAGATTCTGTCTATCGACATCGCAGATATCGACATAGGCAAAAACATCGGTGCTGTCCTTCAGATCGATCAGGCTCAGGCCGACAAGAATATTGCTCAGGCAAAAGCCGAGGAACGTCGCGCCATGGCAATCGCTCTCGAACAAGAGATGAAAGCGAAAGCACAGGAAGCACGTGCCCGTGTGATTGAAGCCGAGGCCGAACTTCCCCGTGCCATGGCTCAGGCATTCATCAGTGGAAATCTCGGCATCATGGACTACTATCGCATGAAAAATGTCGAAGCCGACACAGACATGCGCCGCAACATCGCCAATCCTCCTGTCGGTCAGTCAGGTCCAATCTCAAAGTAACGTGTTCTTATCGTGAGTAAGTCGGATATCCTCTCGGTTATTTCTTCCACACACGAATATAATTTCCATTCCCACACTCAGTTCTGCGACGGCCGCGCCTCAATGGAGACAATGACGGAAGCGGCCGTCGCTGCCGGACTGAAACATTTCGGTTTCTCTCCCCATTCGCCCGTACCAATCGATTCCCACTGCAACATGTCGGCGGCGGATGTTGCGGCCTATCTCGCCGAAGTCGGCAGGCTGCGCGAAATCTACGGCTCCCGCATTCGTCTTTATTCCGGGATGGAAATAGACTTTCTAGGGGAAAAATGGGGCCCGTCTGACGATTTCTTCCGGTCATTGCCCCTCGACTACCGCATCGGATCCGTACATTTCATTCCCTCACAGGATGGTATGGAGATCGATGTCGATGGACGTGCTGATTCCTTCATACGGAAGATGCACGAATGGTTTCACGATGATATCCGCTATGTAGTCGACACATTTTTCAATCGTTCGCTCGAAATGATCGCGGCTGGCGGATTTGACATTCTGGGCCATTTTGACAAAATCGGTGGGAATGCCTCAGCGTTTTCTCCCGACATAGTAAGCGAACCTTTCTTCCGTCGGCACGTCGATGATATGATCGATGCCATACTTCAGTCCGATATAATAGTCGAGGTGAATACTAAGGCTTACGAAGCTCCTGTCGGAGCAACTGTTGAAGAAATCGCCTCATATCATCCGCGATTGTTCCCTTCTTCATACGCCATTTCACAACTTATCCGGGCAGGTGTCCCCCTTGTCGTGAATAGCGACGCACATTTTCCAGACCGTATAGTGACAGGTCGCCGGGCTGCATTCGCCGTCATCGAGGCAATTGCTCAAGGCTGATATCGTGCTTCCCTCAAAGCCTCAAGATCAGTGAGCCACTCCCGGCTGAGCATCACTTTCTCATCGACGTCGCGGTTATTGAGCCTGCTTCTTACAATTTTCCAACCGATAAAAGAGCCTGCCCGTGCAGGAACCTCCTGACTTATGATGGAGGTCGAAACTCCGGGAGAGAACAATGAGCGATGTACAGCATCGTCGGTCGAAAAGACCAGACGGTCTGAAAGCATCTTGTCCCAGATCCGTTTCTCATTCTCCTCAAGAAAATCAAGTTGCTCCTCAGTCCACGGCAAAGCCTCTTCCCCGATCACGCGATCCATTATCTCCAGGATTGCACCCTCATAGAGCATCTCTGAGAGGACATCATCTTCGTGGGGCAACGGGAAATTGGTGCGGACGATGGCTTCTGTGAGATTTTCACCGACGCGCGCGGGATTCTTGTCGCGGCGCATCCATACAGGAAAATATTGGTAAAAAGGATATTCCCCCCCGAGATAGTGGTTTAGTCCGATAAACACCAGACTGTCTGCAATAATTATCGACTGATTGAATGGAGAGATGACTCCGATAGGTCGCGGAAGTTGCATATCCGGAAACATCTCACCCAATTTCGCATAGATATCCCCTATAACTTCTCCGAGGGAATCAGTGCGACCCTGAGTCCATGTGCTGTCGACACCGGCATAAAACTTCTCTATGCGCCTTGTGTTGTATGCCGCCAACGTGGAATCATTGAGTTCTCCTGCGCCGATCACTTCAAACCATTTCTGCGCTGCGGTTCTCTCAATTGACGGGTCTGTCAACTTTTCGGCACGTAATGCCAGATCAAGACGGGTGACCGGAACCGGTTCCGATTTTTTTCTGCTACAGGAGGCGAGCAAGCACCCGATAAAGATAGTTATTAGGATTGTTTTCTTCATACTCCCATTTAGAATTGTTGGTCAAAATTAGTAAAAAAATCGCAGGAATCGTAATTTTTTAAGCCTTTTAGTCATCCAT
>CAMWGM010000061.1 GCA_947173755.1 uncultured Muribaculaceae bacterium | reverse complement strand
GTCGATGTGAGACTCGGCGTCTCAAAGCGTTTCGGTTCTTCGATTGTAGGAAGCGTCACGGCTTGGAATCTCACCAAATGGCATTTACCTTATTACAATTCCGGCGACGGGACTTCCGGTGACGAGGGAGAGGTCAAAGACTCTTTCGCTTCCAACCTGTTCAGACATCTTGTGTTCGGAATTCAATTCGTTCCCTCCGAGAGATTCTATGCCGCCCTCGGATATAACTATAAGACCCGAACAGACATGTCGACATATAAGCGGAGCATACTTTCGGGATTTTCCCTCGGACTGGGAATGAACACACGCGCTTTCTCGTTCGGAGTCGCGCTCGGACAACCTCACTCGGGAGCTACCACCTTCATGCTTAATATTTCTACCAAACTCTATGAGTTCTGATAAAAAAAAGATCATTATAGCGATCGACGGTTATTCGTCGACCGGAAAAAGTACGATGGCCCGTCATCTGGCGAAAGCCATTGGGTATCGTTATATAGATTCGGGTGCCATGTATCGCGCGGTTACACTTTGGGCCATGCGTCACGGGATGATCGGTAGTGACGGCACTGTGGATGTCGACAGTCTTTCGGCGTCCCTTCCGGACATTAAGATCGATTTCGAAGTGCAACCTGACGGAACACAGACCACTATGCTCAACGGTGAGAATGTCGAGGCTGACATCAGGACGCTCGAAGTATCTTCGCATGTTTCACCGGTTGCGGCCATCCCGGCTGTGCGTCATGCCCTGACAGATATGCAACGCTCCATGGGTGAAAAGAAAGGCATAGTGATGGATGGCCGCGATATCGGAACCACCGTTTTCCCGCATGCTGAGATGAAAGTTTTCTGTGATGCTTCGGCGGAGAAGCGCGCGCAGCGCCGCCTGCTTGAACTCAGTGCCAAAGGGGAAAAAGTTTCCTATAAAGAGGTGCTCGAAAACGTGCGTTCGCGTGACTATCTTGACGAACATCGTGAGGAGAGTCCGCTGAGATGTGCGGCCGATGCCGTTCGTCTTGATAATTCAGATATGACGATCGACCGGCAGAACGAGTTTCTTTTAGATCTGTATAAAAAAATAATTGCTGATGCCGACAGTTGAGATCGACGCCCGTTCAGGTTTCTGTCACGGTGTGGTGACTGCGATCAACAAGGCAGAAGAGGAACTTGGTCGTTCCCCACGTCCGCTTTACTGTCTCGGCGATATAGTGCACAACGGTGATGAAGTCGAACGGCTTGAGCGGGCAGGACTTGCCACCATCACCCATGCTGACCTATCCCGTCTGAAAGGTGCCCGTGTGCTCCTCCGTGCCCATGGCGAGCCTCCCTCCACTTATGCTAAGGCTGCCGAGATGGGAATCGAGATCATCGATGCAACATGTCCCGTGGTGCTCCGTCTGCAGCAGCGCATCAAGGCCACCTATATCGAATCACTGCAGCATCCCGAGTCAGGCCTTCAGATTGTGATATATGGAAAGGCGGGACATGCCGAGGTTAACGGACTTGTCGGGCAGACCGAGGGTACCGCCATCGTAGTGGAAGATGTCTCGCAACTTGACGACCGAATAGATTTCACCCGTCCTATTGCCCTCTATTCGCAGACAACAAAGTCGCTCGAAGGACTTGCTGAAATGATATCGGCTATCAGCAACCGCATGGCTCCCGGTGTTGAGTTTCGCAGTTACGATACAATTTGTCGCCAGGTCGCCAACCGCGTGGCTCATCTGCGCGAATTTGCAGCGGCACACGATGTGGTGCTTTTCGTGGCAGGAGCAAAGAGTTCAAACGGTAAAGTGCTCTTCAATGAGTGTCGTGCGGTGAATGACCGCACCTATCTTGTTTCCCGCGCTTCTGATTTTCGCCCGGGGTGGATTGCCGGCGCTGAAAGCATCGGTATCTGCGGCGCTACGTCAACTCCGCGTTGGCTTATGGAGCAGGTCGCGGACGCCGTCAAGTCAATTATCTGATAATATTCTTCCGTAATTTTACAATGAGAGATTTTGTGGCTATCGATGTCGAGACAGCCAATTATGAACGCACATCCATCTGTTCCATCGGTGCTGTGAAGGTCAGGAACGGTGAGATTGTAGATACTTTTTACGAACTGGTCAAACCTGAGCCCGAGTACTATGTGAGAAGGTTTTCGGAGCAAATCCATGGTATTTTCCGCGAGAATACGGAAAATTCACGCACTTTCGATGCCGTTTGGCGTGACATTCATCCCTGGCTTGAGGGACTTCCTCTTGTCGCTCACAACAAGGCCTTCGATGAAGGTTGCATCAAGGCTTGTCACAGGGTATATCAGATGGACTATCCCGACTATCAGTTTTTCTGTACATACGTTATGTCCCGAAAATCTATTCCCCGACGCGCAATAGGGTCTTATTCGCTCCCTGTTGTCTGCGAGTATCTCGGAATAGAGTTTTCCGACCATCATAACGCGCTCCCCGATGCTCTGGGGTGTGCGAAAATTTGTCTGGCATTGAGCAAGTAACTGATCTCTTGCCGAATCAAAATCAATCGAGCCTGTGACGGAAAATGTGCGTCACAGGCTCGAATTATTTCAGGCTGTCAGCTGATCAGCTGAACCAGTAGAGTTGACCGAGGGGAAGAGTCTTTGCCGGCGGAACGTAGGCAAGGAATCCGTCAACGTAGACGTTGAATGTTTCGGGATCCACTTCAATGTGCGGTGTGGCAGTGTTGCGGAGCATGTTGGCCTTACCGATCTGACGGCAGCCGCGGACGGGATAGAGAATGTTCTCTGTGCCGTAACTCTGCACGGTGCCTGCCTCGTAACTTGCCGACGAGCAGAAGCGCACGCAGGTGCGGGGCATTGCTTTGCCGAAAGCACCGAACATCGGACGCATCTCGACGGGCTGAGGAGTGGGGAGCGATGCATTCGGGTCGCCCATCTGTGCCCAGTTGATGAAGCCGCCCTTGATGACGAGTTTCGGTTTGGTGCCGAAGAATGCGGGTTCCCAAAGCACGAGGTCTGCCATCTTGCCAACTTCGATCGAACCGAGGATCTCGGAGATACCGTAAGTGATAGCGGGATTGATGGTCATCTGAGCCAGATAGCGGAGCACGCGGAAGTTGTCGTTCTCGGGAGAATCTTCGGGAAGTTTGCCGCGCACATCCTTCATATAGGATGCCATCTGGAATGTACGCATGAACGATTCGCCTACACGGCCCATGGCCTGCGAGTCGGAGGAAACCATCGAGATGATACCGAGATCATGGAATATATTCTCGGCCGACTGGGTTTCGGGACGCACACGGCTCTCGGCAAATGCTACGTCAGAGGGGATATGGGGATTGAGGTTGTGGCAGACCATGATCATGTCGAAAAGTTCTGCCTGCGAGTTGATGCCGAAGGGGAGTGTGGGGTTGGTCGACGAGGGAAGTACGTTGGCCATTGAGGCAATCTTCAGAAGGTCGGGTGCGTGACCGCCACCTGCGCCCTCGGTATGATAGGTGTGGATGGCACGGCCGTCGATGGCAGCGATAGAATCCTCCACGTAACCGCTCTCGTTGAGGGTGTCGGTGTGGATCGCAACCTGCACATCGTTCTTGTCGGCGTTGTCAAGACAAGCACGGATAACACCGGGAGTTGCACCCCAGTCCTCATGGATCTTGAAGCCCATGACACCTGCCTGGATCTGCTCTTCGAGAGTGGCCTGGATCGATGTATTGCCTTTGCCGAGGAAACCCATGTTGATGGGGAGTCCTTCGGTGCCTTCGAACATCTTGCGGACATTCCATGTACCCGAAGTGATGGTTGTACCGTTGGTGCCGTCAGTTGGACCGATACCACCGCCGATGAGAGTGGTGATACCGTTCGAAAGACAGTCATACGCCTGCTGGGGCGAGATGAAGTGAACGTGTCCGTCGATACCGGCGGCCGTCAGAATCATGTGCTCACCCGAGATAGCATCGGTGGAGGGACCGGTGCACAGGGTGGGAGTAACACCTTTCATGATGTTGGGGTTACCTGCCTTACCGATGCCGGCGATCTTGCCATCCTTTACGCCGACGTCAGCCTTTACAACTCCGAGAACCGGGTCGAGGATTGTCACGTTTGTGATGACGAGGTCGAGCGAACCGGCCTGCGAAGTTACTTCGTTAGCGGTACCCATACCGTCGCGAATGGTCTTGCCACCGCCGTAAACAACCTCGTCGCCGTATGTACGGAGGTCTTTTTCGATCTGCACGTAGAGGCTTGTGTTGCCAAGACGGATTTTATCGCCCACGGTAGGACCGAAGAGCATATTGTTCTCTTGACGAGATATTGTAGCCATATTATATAATAGGTGCTAAAGGTAGATTACTTATTTTGAATTGTTGGGATCAGATGCGGCGGCATCTTTAGCGGCTCCGTCAGAGGTTGCCGGTTTGCCATCTGCTGTCGCGGGAGCCGGCTTGACGGTGTGCTGGGCTTTCTCCTGAAGTTGAACCTGTTCGTACTCGCCCTCTGCTTCCTCTTCTGTGACGCACTTGAAACCGTATTCCTCCATGAGTTTGAAGGCGCGGATCTTCTTGGGATAGAATGTGGGAGAATCTTCGAGTCCGGCGTAACCGTCGGTGAGGTTGTTGAAACCGATCACGCGGTGCTTGCCTGCGAATGCAACGAGTTCCACAACCTTTTCTTCACCCGGTTCGAAACGGATAGCGGTTGTTGCGGGGATATTGAGGTGATAACCGAATGCTTTCTTGCGGTCAAATTCGAGATAGCGGTTAGCCTCGAAGAAGTGGAGGTGTGAACCGACCTGGATGGGACGATCGCCAGTATTGTGGACTGTCACAGTCACTGTGCGACGGTCGACATTATATTCGATATCGCCTTCCGCCAAAATCACTCCGCCTACCGGGCAGGGAGTGGCCGGTGTGAAACCTTCGGTTTTGGGATATGCAATAGCCGGAGTGCCGGGATATACGCCATTGGGAGTGGCATAGCCGGGAGCGGCATTTGTAGAGTCTTGCTGATTGCTCATGGTCTACGTTTTAAGAAGTTGAAGGTAGGGGAAATAATTACTTGATGGGTTGGTGAATCGACACGAGGCGCGAACCGTCGGTGAAGACGGCTTCTACCTGAAGAAGATTGATCATGTCGGCCACGCCATCCATCACCTGTTCCTTTGTAAGGCGGTTGGCAGCGTCGTGCATAACTTCCTCGACTGTTTTGCCTTCGCGAGCGCCCTCAAGAGCACAAGAGGTAATGTAAGCTACCGATTCGGGATAGTTGAGCTTAAGACCTTTAGCCAGGCGGCGCTCAGCTATGATGCCCATCGTAAGGAGCAGAACTTTGTCCTTTTCTTTTGGAGTGAGATGCATAGGTATGAGTAATTAGTTGATGTTTAGATGATTCTAATTTCAGTTGTCCGGAAAAGAGTTAACTTCCAACAGTAACAATCGGAAAGTGCCGATTGTTTAAGAAGAGGACTGAAAACTCCTGATTTCCGATCGGGTAATCATTTCGTAAAGGTAAGAATTTTTTCCGAGGTGCTCAAATTTAAGAATATGTTATAAAACATATGGTATGCACTACAATATCTTCAGACAAGAAAAACTCACGCATTTTCGGTGCGTGAGTCTCGGAAACTTTTATTTCTTGTGGGGATTGGGAAGCACCTTGGGCCCTAACCATCCGGTCAGCCATCCGCCAGCCACCATAACGGCTATAGAAACAATGAGCACGAGTTGAGCGCCTCCCCATTTCAGGAGCATCGGGATGAAGAATACCGCTACCACGGCACCGATTTTTCCGATACATGCGGCAAGACCGGACCCTTGTCCGCGTTCAGCCACAGGATAGATGACCGAAGGAAGCACATAGGTGATAAGGTGAGGACCGAGGTTAAGACAAAGTTCGAAGCACATGAAGGCCACAATCGAGATCCAAGCAGGCCAATGGTTCATGTAAGCGAACAGTAGGACGGTAAGCGATATAGCCGAGCCGAAAAATCCCCACGTCTGAAGCGAGATCTGATATATTTTATTGATGAGGAGCAGTCCTATCACGAATCCCGGCAGGATGATGCACGAAATGTAGAAAGTTGTCTCGACCGAGGCCGCTACATGAGCGATCTGAGTTGCGTGAGCCGATTCGTGTTCGATGCCGAGTGCCATCACGAGAATCGGGAGGAAGACACCGATACCATACACTCCGAGTCCTTCACATGCCCAGGGTACTCCGCTGAGAACTACCTGGCGGAAGTTACGTCGGATAAAAGCCAATGTCGACTCCTTTTCCTGAGCGGGCGGTGTCGGCTTGACAGGTTCAATCTCGACATCTTTCCCGAGAAAGAACTGAGCCGCTTTCTCGGCCTTCGCTTTCTCTCCATGATCGAGAAGCCAACGCGGACTCTCGGCAAAATTGAGTCGCAACACAAGCATCAGTCCGGAGATCGCTACCATGATCCAGAGCAATTTCGGCCACGATGAAGCCGCATCCCAGCGGGTAATCAGGAAATAGCAGACAGCAGCCACGATGATATTGCCGAGTGCCGAGGAGGCTTTGGCTACTCCTACCATGAAATGCTGCCACCGCTTCGGCATTATCTCTGATATGTAGTCGGAATCGAGACTGTATTCTCCTCCGATGCCGAATCCCATCAGGAAAAGACAGATTAGAAGCACGGGAATAGTATGTACCCATAGCGCCACCAGGCTTGCGACAAGAATCAATGCAGGACAAGCGCGAAAAAACCCGAGGTAGCCGTAACGGTCGGTGAGCGGACCGAGTATTAACGACCCGATACATATTCCAATTAGGTTCATGCATCCGAGAAGTCCTTGCATGAAAGCTGAAAGTTCGGGATGAGCGAGGATCTGGATCATCGGGATAATGATACCCACGAGAGTAGCCAGACCGGTGCCTATAAGTTGGCCGAGAGATGCCACGAAGAGCACCCTGAAATGACCCGCCCTCAGGGGCATGGTCGACATGAGATATTCTTTCTGTGATGCTGCTTCAGCCATGGGTGATCAGTTCTTAGCAGTGAAAAATTTGTATCCGGGGATGAGGAAGAGCCAGGTTGCCACGCAGAAGGGACCGGTGAGGGTTGCAAGACCGAGAGGAGCGAAAAGGGCGTTCATACCGGCCTGAATAAAGAATGTCACTGCTGTGCCCAGAACTGCCCAGACAGCATTCTTGAGAGTCGGAGTGCAGAATGTGGCACCAAGCGCTATGGCAGTCAGCACTGCGGAGAAACCATAAAGCCCTTCGGCCAGGTCGGCACCGGGCACTTTATAGATGTATGCCAAAGCAAGTGCGATGGCTGAACCGATAGCAGCCCAGGCTGCCGCACGCCACGAACTGACGGCAAGTGCTGCGAGGAAGAAGATACCGGTCACCCAATTGTTGATAAGGAATACCTGAGCGATTCCTTTCAGCCAGTAGATCACAACATCGCCAAATGACGAGCTGACCGAGGGATCGACCACCGTCGCAAGAACAGGATGACTCATATATGTATCAGGCATCGCCGGTGTCAATCTCGAGGCGAGAAGGAACATCCATGTGCAGAATACAAACGGAAAGGTGAACGAACTTACACCTGTCGGTGCCAGAAGGCGGTTGAAGGCTGTGCGGACCCATGTGGTCAGAGCCGAGCAGATGATGAGAGCCACCCACATCCAGACCGTATTGCCCAGGAAAGTCGGGAACGCGCAACCCACAAGCACTCCGTTGAAGCCCCAGAGCCCCTGCGCACCGTTTTCATCGTCCAGCCCGAGCCAGTAGCCTGCGATGGTAGAAACAAAAAGACCTACTACCGAGCCCCAGGCCACTGCAGGAAATCCCTCGGCATAGGCACCCCAGAAGATACCGATCATGAAT
>CAMWGM010000060.1 GCA_947173755.1 uncultured Muribaculaceae bacterium | reverse complement strand
TACTCGCCACGCTCCCACGAAGAGGAGATGGATATGGAATGGTGGAGCGAGATGCAGCCGCAGGAAGATTATTATTTCATAGCGGGCGACGATATGGCTGATGTGATCCGCGGCTACCGGACGCTGACGGGTCAGGCTCCGATCATGCCCCGATGGGCCATGGGTTACTGGCAGAGCCGTGAAAAATATAATACATCCGAACAGGTGCTAGGAACACTTGCCGAGTTCCGCCGGCGCAGAATTCCGATTGACAATATCGTAATTGACTGGCTCCACTGGAAGCAGGATCAATGGGGGAGCCATGAATTCGACCGTGACCGTTTCCCCGATCCGAAGGGAATGGTCGACTCCATCCATGCGATGAACGGGCGCGTCATGATCTCGGTCTGGCCCAAGTTTTATGCCAACACCGAACATTTCAAGGAATTCGACAGGGAGGGATGGATGTATCGTCTGCCGGTCACCGATTCGATCCGCGACTGGGTAGGGCCCGGCTATATAGGTTCGTTCTATGACGCTTATTCTCCGGAGGCGCGCCGGTTGTTCTGGCAACAAATAAATGACCATTATGTTCCGCTGGGAATAGACGCGTGGTGGATGGATGCATCGGAACCGAATGTGCGCGACTGCACCGACATGCAGTATCGAAAAGACCTCATCACGCCTACCGCTCTGGGGCCATCCACTCAGTACTTCAATGCCTACGGGCTTATGAACGCCGATGCGATATATAACGGGCAACGGGGCGTCGATCCTGACCGGCGGGTCTTCCTGCTGACACGCTCCGGGTTTGCGGGACAGCAGCGTTATTCGACGGCAACCTGGAGCGGCGACATCGCCACGCGATGGGAAGATCTGAAGGCACAGATCTCGGCCGGCCTGAATTTCGCTTCGGCGGGAATACCGTGGTGGACAATGGATATCGGAGGCTTTTGCGTTGAAAACCGATATGCAAAGGCAGAGCGCGAGCGCAAAAAGACCGGTATCGTGAACGACGATATGAAGGAGTGGCTCGAACTCAACACGCGCTGGTATCAATTCGGAGCATTCGCGCCGCTGTTCCGGTCGCACGGCCAATGGCCTGCGCGCGAAATCTTCAATCTCTCGCCTGACGAGACTGAGCCCTCCTATCAGTCGGTGGTCTATTATACCCGTCTGCGATATGCGCTTATGCCATACATCTATACGGTAAACGCCATGACCCATTTCGACGACTATACGCCTATGCGGCCGCTTGTGATGGATTTCACCGGCGACAGCGTCACCTGCGACATAGGCGACCAGTTTCTCTTCGGGCCGTCGCTGCTTGTGGCTCCGGGATATGTATACGGAGCGCGCAATCGCGACATGTATCTCCCTTCCGGCACCGATTGGTATGACTTCTATACCGGACGGAGATATGAAGGAGGGTGCCGTCTGACTGCGGATGCTCCCTACGAGCGTATCCCGCTTTTCGTCCGGGCCGGATCAATAATTCCGTTCGGACCCGACATTCAGTGGAGCGACGAGAAACCCGCTTCAGAGATCGATCTATATGTCTACACCGGAGCAGACGGAAACTTCACACTCTATGAGGATGAGGGGGTTAATTATAATTACGAAAAAGGCAGATATTCCAGGATTCCCTTCAAGTTTGACAACACTACTTCGACACTCACGATCGGAGGTCGGGAAGGAGAGTTTGACGGAATGCTTGGTGAACGCCGGTTTAACATTGTGGTCATATCGCCCGATGGACCGAAGGGGTTCTCACGTGAGAACACAGCCAAATCCGTAACCTATGCGGGATCGCCTATAACGATAAGACTATGAAAAGATTGCTATCGACTGTCGCAGTTATGGCTCTATATGGAGTGCAGATGTCCGCAGCCTCCGACTCGCGGGCAGTCAGTTTTAACGACGGCTGGAAGTTCATGCTTGCCGACAGTGCACAGTTCGCCGGAGAAAATTACAGCGATGCTCACTGGCGGCAATTGAGTGTCCCTCACGACTGGGCTATCGAAGGTGATTTCTCTCCTGAAAATCCTTCGGGGACAGGAGGTGGCGCCCTTCCGGGCGGTGTAGGATGGTACCGTAAGAATTTCAAAACGCCTGATGGAGCCGAAAAAGTTTATATCGACTTCGACGGGGTATATATGAATTCGACAGTCTTTGTCAACGGACATGAAGTCGGCACCAGGCCATACGGATATGCATCGTTCAGTTACGATCTGACACCCCTTCTCCACTCCGACGGTAGAGAAAATCTCATTGCGGTCAGGGTCGACAATGCCGAACAACCGAATTCGCGCTGGTATTCGGGATGCGGCATCTACCGCAATGTCAGTCTGCGCATGCTTCCGGGGGTGCATATAGCGCAGTGGGGTAATCAGGTCGTGACAATCCCGACAGACAGTCCGGACAAGGAATGGAATGTGGAGATAGCGACGACCATTGAAAATCACCGACCTGTTGGATCGCAGATCGGGATATCAGCGAAAATCAGGGATCAACGTGGAATGACCGTAGCAGAAACCGGTTATGAAAAGGCCTCGATAGGATCTGATTCGGAGGGTGTCGTAAGGATGAAAATTACGGTAGCTGATCCGCAGTTATGGTCGCCTTCAAGTCCGGCGCTATACAGTGTGACGACCTATCTCACTAATGGCGACAGAGGACAAATCATTGACTCTCTGACCACCTTCACGGGATTCAGGAGTTTCAATTTCGATCCGGAAGAGGGTTTCAGTCTCAACGGCGAAAAAACGAAGATCAGAGGCGTGTGTATGCATCATGATCTGGGGGCGCTCGGAGCGGCAGTCAACCGCAGGGCTATCCGTCGCCAACTCGAAATCCTGAAAGAGATGGGGGCGAACGCCTACCGGTGCTCGCATAATCCTCCGGCCCCCGAACTGCTCGAACTGACAGACAGTATGGGCTTTATCGTTATGGATGAGAGTTTCGACATGTGGCGACGTGCTAAAACCTCGCACGACTATGCCCGTTATTTCCCGGTGTGGGCTGAGCGCGATCTTTCGGACATGGTACGCCGCGACAGAAATCATCCGTCGGTCATCATCTGGAGCATCGGCAACGAGGTGCTTGAGCAATGGAATTCGGCGAAGGCCGATACTCTTACTCTCGAGCAGGCAAACCTTATACTCAATTTCGGTCATGGTGACGAACAACTCGCCGATCCCGACTCAAAAATGAGTTTCAACTCGCAACTGACCCGTCGGCTTGCAGATATCGTGAGAAGTCATGACGCGACGCGCCCCATCACGGCAGGATGCAACGAACCGCGCCCGGGAAATCATCTGTTCCGCTCGGGTGCTCTCGACATTATCGGCTATAACTATCATGACGAGTGGTTTGACTCGGTGCCAGGACTTTTCCCCGGTCTGCCGTTCATCGTAACGGAAAGTGTTTCGGCTCTCCAGACCAGAGGTCACTACAACATGCCATCTGATTCGGTCATAATCGCACCGAAGCGTTGGGATATACCGTATGATGATCCTTCATTTGCCTGTTCAGCCTACGACAACTGTCATGTGCCGTGGGGAAACGGTCATGAAGCGACGTTGCGGATCGTGGAATCAAAGCCTTTCATCGCCGGACAATTCATCTGGACCGGATTTGACTATCTCGGCGAACCTACCCCGTATGGGTGGCCCGCGAGATCGTCATATTTCGGAATTATCGATCTATGCGGTATTCCGAAAGACTCTTATTATATGTATCAAACACAATGGCGTCCCGACAAAACGGTGCTCCATCTGTTTCCCCACTGGAACTGGGAAGAAGGCCGGGAGATCGACATGTGGGCATACTATAATAATGCGGACGAGATCGAACTTTTCGTCAACGGCGTGTCTCAGGGAGTGCGCAATCCCGAGAAGGATGCTTATCATGCAGTCTGGAGAGTGAAATTTGAACCGGGAGAGGTGAAAGCAGTGTCTCGGCAGAAGGGGCGACGGGTCGCCGAGACCACGATCAAAACCGCAGGTGAACCGGCGGCTATAAGACTCACTCCCGACCGAAGTGTCATAAATGCCGACGGAAACGACCTTAGTTATGTACTCGTGGAGATAGTAGATAAAGCCGGCATCACTGTTCCTTATGCCGACAACGAAGTGACATTTACCGTCGAAGGAGCCGGAAGAAAAGAAGGTGTTGACACCGGCTCGCCGATATCGCTCGAACGATTCAAGTCAGATCGCCGGAAGGCATTCCACGGAAAGGCGATGCTGATTGTAAGAAACGACGGAACGGGAGGAGCCATCAAAGTCACCGCCACATCACCCTTGCTATCATCATCTGAAACCACCATTACCGCACAATGAAAAAAATCTTTCTACTGCTCGCCCTGACCATGGCCGTTCGGGCAACTGCCGATACACCTCTCTATCTCGATCCTACGGCCGATCTTGAGGCACGGGTCGAAGATGCTCTCTCACGCATGACATTCAACGAAAAAGTAGCGATGTGTCATGCGCAGAGCAAATTCTCGGCACCGGGGGTAGCGCGTCTCGGAATTCCTGATCTTTGGATGAGCGACGGGCCTCATGGAGTGCGCGCCGAAATCAGTTGGGACAGTTGGAAATATGCGGGACACACCAACGACTCGGTGACGGCATTTCCGGCCTTGACCGCGCTCGCCGCCACATGGAATCCGGCACTGGCTGAAGAATATGGTGAGGCGCTCGCCGAAGAGGCTCTCTACCGAGGCAAGGATGTGATACTCGGACCCGGAGTCAACATCTACCGCACTCCACTCAACGGGCGCAACTTCGAGTATATGGGTGAGGATCCTTTTCTTGCCGGAGAGATGGTCGTGCCTTACATCAAGGGCATGCAACGAAACGGTGTTGCGGCGTGCGTGAAACATTTCGCTCTCAACAATCAGGAAAAATGGCGAGACCATATCGATGTCAGGCTCTCCGACCGGGCACTCCGTGAGATCTACCTACCCGCCTTCCGGCGTGCCGTCATTGACGGGGGTGCCTGGAGCGTGATGGGCGCATATAATAAGGTGAGAGGTCAGCATGCGTGCCACAATGAAATGCTCATCAACAACATCCTGAAAGGAGAATGGGGCTTCGACGGAGTGGTGATCACCGACTGGGGAGGCGCCCATGACACACGCGAGGCGGCTCTCAACGGGCTGGATCTCGAGATGGGCACGTTCACCAACGGACTTACATCCGAGTCGGCCTTCACTACCGATGATTATTATCTTGCCGATCCCTACAAAAAGTTGCTCCGGAGCGGCGAGGTAGCCCCCTCGACTCTCGACGACAAGGTCCGCCGTCTGCTCAGACTGAATTTCCGCACGGCTATGAGACGCGACAAACCGTTCGGCTCCCTTTGCTCTGAAAAACATTATGATGTGGCCGAGCGTGTGAGCAACGAGGCAATCGTCTTATTGAAAAACGATACACTGGCATCCGGCACAACGCTACTCCCTCTCGATCCCGGGCAGGGGAGGCGAATACTCGTTGTCGGTGAGAACGCCACCCGCAACCTGATGAAAGGGGGAGGCTCGTCAGAACTTAAGCCCAAGGATATCGTCACACCTCTCGACGGCCTTCGCGATATATACAGCGACAATATCAGATTCACACAAGGATATGCCTCGGGACGACCGATGTATGGCCATTCGGAAACAATAGCGGAGTCAGTTACAGACTCACTGCGACATATTGCGGTCGATATGGCACGAGAGGCCGATGTCGTGATTTTCGTGGGGGGTCTCAACAAAAATCATGGTCAGGACTGCGAGGGAGGCGACCGCGAGGAGTATGGCCTTCCCTTCGGACAGCCCGAACTGATTGAAGCACTTGCGGAAGTGAATCCCAATCTGATCGTCACACTCCTCAGCGGCAATGCAGTCGGAATGGAATGGGCGGATAAAGTACCTGCAATCCTTCAGGCGTGGTATCTGGGGTCGATGGCCGGAAATTCAATCGGTTCGGTCATATCGGGCAGCGTCAACCCGTCGGGCAAACTTCCGTTCTCATTTCCAGTGAATCTGGAGGATAATTCCGCGCATCATTTCGGACAACTATCATATCCGGGCGATTCAATCACTCAAGACTATGCCGACGATATCCTTGTGGGCTACCGCTGGCATGACACGAAGGGAATTCCCGCCCGCTATCCTTTCGGATACGGAATGAGTTATACGACATTCCGGCTTGACGCAACACCCGCAAACGTGACCATGAGCGGAAATGACAAGACCGAGATAAAGGTCAAAGTGACCAACACCGGAAAACGGGCAGGAAGCGATACACTGCAACTGTATGTGGCTCCTGATCCTGCCAATACCTCACTCGAACGTCCGGTGAAGGAACTCAAAGCATTCCGAAAAGTATGGCTGGAACCAGGAGCCACCACTGAAGTGACATTCGCGGTCACACCCGATATGTTTGCCTGCTACGATCCCGATTCGAACGGTTTTGTCGCCTTCCCGGGACAATACGAAATACTTATCGGAACATCGTCGACTAATTTCCCGATCTCCGAAACCATCAGTTACCGTCAATAATCGGCCGATTGTAAAATCAAAGTGAGAGGATGTGTCGAAGGACGATGCATCCTCTCACTGATATTTACTGTTTCTGCCGGTAGACTTTCCGGTATTCAGTCGGTATGACCTGAATGAAGTCGCGCAAAGCATTCTCCCAGTCGTCGAGAATTCTTGCGGCGAGCGGTGAGCGCGTGTGACGGTAATGTGCGGATATGAGCGAATGCAGCTCGCGGGCATCTGCAGGATCGTCCACGAGTGAGAGTTC
Organism: uncultured Muribaculaceae bacterium; assembly: GCA_947173755.1. Lineage (GTDB taxonomy): Bacteria > Bacteroidota > Bacteroidia > Bacteroidales > Muribaculaceae > Duncaniella. The sequence goes on along the minus strand of CAMWGM010000060.1, from coordinate 1,083 downwards.
CACCATTTCCATGTTGCAGAAATAGTCGAAAGTGCGCTCCGGGTCGTAGACGTAGGCTATGCCGCCGCTCATACCGGCTGCGAAGTTTCGGCCGGTTGAACCGAGAACCACGGTACGTCCGCCGGTCATATACTCGCAGCAATGGTCGCCTACACCCTCGACAACCGCAGAGGCTCCCGAGTTGCGCACACAGAATCGCTCGCCCACTCGACCGTTTATGAATATCTCGCCGGAGGTTGCGCCGTAGAGAATGGTGTTTCCGGCAATGATGTTTTCTTCAGGGGCGAATGACGAGCCTGAGGGAGGGACAATAACTATACGTCCCCCCGAGAGACCTTTGCCGACATAGTCGTTGGCATCACCTTCGAGACGGAATGTGACCCCGCGGGTCAGGAAGGCACCGAAACTCTGACCAGCCGAGCCTTTAAAAATCACCTTTATCAGATCATTTTCGGGTAGTCCGGAATCGCCATATTTTGCGGCCACTTCGCCCGAGAGCATAGCACCGACGGCACGGTCGGTATTGGCAACCGAAAATTCCATCTCCACCGGACTTGCCGACTGAAGTGCGGGAAAAGCGCGATCGATCATCCGACGGTCAAGCACTTTATCGATATCATGTTTCTGCCGGGTCACACAAATCACGGCGTTCGTCCGGGCTTCATGCGGGACATGAAGCAACCTGCGGAAATCGACACCTTCAGGAAGTTCTCCCTTAATCCTGAGCAGATCGGGACGGCCGATCACCTCATCAAGCCTGCGGATGCCACGGTCGGCCATCATCTCGCGGATTCGGCGCGCGAGGAAACGGAAATATCTGACGAGATATTCCGGTTTATCCTCGAATTTGGCCCGAAGGTCAGGATTCTGAGTGGCGATTCCGACGGGACATCTGTTGGTGTGGCAGCAGCGGTCCATTATACAGCCGATCACGATGAGGGCTGCCGTCGAAAAGCCGTAATCCTCGGCACCGAGCATTGCCATAACCATGACGTCATGGGCTGTCTTCAACTGACCGTCGGCCTGCAGGCGTACCTGACCACGCAGATTTTTGATGACTAGGGTCTGCTGGGTCTCCGACAG
>CAMWGM010000059.1 GCA_947173755.1 uncultured Muribaculaceae bacterium | reverse complement strand
GTAGACCGGTTTTGACCGACAGTCGGTCAGCACTTGTGCCGTCCGCGCTACGGAGCCGCGCGTCCAGAGTATAGAGCGCCGGCGAATTTACGTTCCATAGTTCCGCGTCGCTCACCGCGATATCGGGGAGCCGGTACTCGCGATGTTTCCAGCGCCGGATTATGTCGAGAGTATCGGTGCGGGTAATGACAACCGAACCGTGCGGGTCTGTCAGCGTCAGGTCGACATAGACATGGTCATCTTTACATCGCGACTCGATCTCAACAGACGGTGAGATAATGCCCGATGAAGATGAGGTCGAGGCTGTGGAGGCCCAGAGGCCGTGACGTGAGAAATAGAGATCGGGATCGGTGGTCACTATTGATACGGGTCGGTAGAGACCACCACCGGTGTACCAGCGTGAGTGGTTTGGTTTGCCGGTCTGTGCAACGACTTTGAGAATATTTTCCTCCCCGAATCTCAGTTTTTTCGTTATGTCCGCTTCAAAGCCCAGATAGCCGTAATCGGTCTTCCCGATATGCTCACCGTTGAGCCATGCATCGCCGATGAGCATTATGCCTTCGAAGTCGAGCAGGACGCGTTTTGACGCCAAAGTGCTGTCCGGGACGAACTTATAGATGTATGTGCCGGTGGTGGGTTCTTTGAACGCGCGAGCCGACAGTCGGCTTCGGCGGTTAGCCGAAGCATCGGAAAGATCTGCCGTTTCGTCCGGCGAAGGAGGAGTCCAGGGCTGGCTTATCAGATAATCATGGGGGAGGTTGACCTTTATTCCCGAGGTGTCATCCTCGGCATAGAATGTCCATCCGCGCGACAGATCGAACTGCTCGCGGGCATTTACCCCGGAAATTGAAGCGGCAAAAACGCCGGCAATAATTAATGAAATTATCCTCAACGTTTTCATGGTAAGATAAAATAAGAACGCGCATATCGGACATGTCGGGCCGATATGCGCATATTTTGTTATTTCGCGTGAAGGGTGTGACCCATGCGGTCGCGCTTGGTGCGGAGATAGCGGATGTTGTAGATGTTAGGCTCGATTTCGATGGGAATGTTGTCGACCACTTCGAGTCCGTAGCCTTCGAGACCGATGCGTTTCACAGGATTGTTGGTGATGAGACGCATTTTCTGCACGCCGAGCATCCTGAGGATCTGGGCACCTACGCCATAATCGCGCTCGTCCACCTTGTGTCCGAGGTGAAGATTGGCATCGACAGTGTCGAGACCTTGTTCCTGAAGTTTGTAGGCTTTGATTTTCTCCATCAGTCCGATGCCGCGGCCTTCCTGATTGAGATAGAGCACGACACCTTTTCCCTCTTTATCGATATACTCCATGGCGCGATGGAGCTGCTCGCCGCAGTCGCAGCGTTTCGATCCGAAGATGTCGCCTGTGGCGCATGAGGAGTGTACTCTGACCGGGACTATGTCGCCCTCGGCAATTTCACCCTTGATGAGAGCCACATGTTCCAGGCCGTTGCTTTTCTGATGGAAGGGAATAAGACGGAAGTGGCCGTAGGCTGTAGGCATGTCGACTTCGACACCTTTCTCGACGAGCGATTCGGTGCGCAGACGGTATTCGATCAGATCACGGATAGAAATGAGTTTCAGCCCCCATTCGTCTGCTTTCTTGCGCAACTGGGGGAGGCGGGCCATAGTACCGTCGGGATTGAGGATTTCGATGAGCGCGGCGGCCGGCATCAGTCCTGCCATACGGGCGAGATCGATGGCTGCCTCGGTGTGACCCGCGCGACGGAGCACTCCGGCATCCTGGGCGTAAAGCGGATGCACATGGCCGGGACGGCCGAACTCCTCAGGTTTGCGTGTAGGATCGGCAAGCGCATTGATCGTAGCGGCGCGATCATGTGCCGAGACTCCGGTGGTGCAGCCTGTGAGAAGGTCGGTGGTAATGGTGAAAGGTGTGCCGAGCATAGAGGTGTTGTCGCTCACCTGATGAGTGAGCCCGAGTTCCTCGCAACGGGAGATGGTCAGCGGGGCGCACAGTTCGCCACGCGCGTTGGTGATCATGAAGTTTACTGCCTCGGGTGTAACCTTTTCGGCCGCGATGATCAGATCACCTTCATTCTCGCGATCTTCATCGTCGACCACGATGACGAATTTCCCTTCGCGGATATCGGCGATAGCCTCTTCTATAGTATTGAGTCGGATGTTTTCCATATATTATTGTGTGGGGAGATTAGATTCTGTGGAGATGATATCTGCCAGCCTGCGGCAGACTTTGGCCGTCTCGCTGAGTTCACCGGTTAATATCTTCTGGTCATGCCGTCCGATAAGCCAAAGGATGAGTCCGAGCGGAGCGGCAATCATCACGGCTCTCCCGACCAAACTGCCGGGCGCGAATGGTGAGGCAGGCCAGAGAGAGCGGATCACGGGTAGAGTATTGAGTGTGTTGAGCACCTTGACAGAACGCGAGTTGGAAAGGCGCTCCGCGAGTCTGTCGGTCTCAGCTTTTATGTCGTCGATCTCTTTACGTGGTACCGGCTTGCAGAAATAGTCGACATAATTCAGCGGAAGTTTCCGCTGATCAAGAAGATTTCCGATTTCAGCGATAAGATCCTCGAGTTGGCTGAGTGCAAGCGCGGGCTGAACTTCATCCATCACGATGTCCTTGCGCTCATAGTGACGTGTCTCCTTGACTCCGAAGGTTTTCCTGAAGAATGCGAGATAGGCGTCCTTGTTGAATATCGCCGAATCGTTCACTGCCTTATAGGTGAAGAAGATTCCCAACGGCAGAAGCACCGCCGCGCTCAGCCACATTCCCTGCCATACCTCCACTTTGCCGTCGCGGGCCATCTTATAGCCCATGTTATCAATGATATAGTAGAAAATGAACAGGAAAACGGATATGACAAGCGGTGTGCCCAGACCTCCTTTACGGATGATCGCTCCGAGAGGAGCCCCGATAAAGAAAAAGATTATGCAGGCGAACGACAGCGTGAATTTCTTCTGGAGTTCTATTGCATGGCGGCGCATCGACTTGAGGTCGTCTGCCACCATCATGCTCTTGAATTCATATTCCTGGCGCATCCGCTGGGCTTTCGTGAGGGCCTGGTTGAGATATGTGACTGTGTAACCCGACGATGATCCGCGCAAGACAGAGTCGACATTGACCGGTTTTGCAAGCGCCACGTCATGGATCAGTTCACGATGGACATTTCCGGCTGTGTCGCGGTCCATCCTGACGTGGCTTATGTTCATGTAGTTGTTGGAGCGGAGATTGTTACCGTAGAGATCGCCGAGCGAATCGACCCGTTCTCCGATCGAATCTATTGTGGCACGGAGTTCGGCCATGTTTTTCCCGACATACTGGTTGCGCATACCCTGCTCGTCCATACGGTTGAAATTGGCGTCGAACGGCACCATGATTTCCTTCGTAGTGAACGACTCGCGTCGGTAAGGCACATTGCGCATGCCCGACGAGGCGGCATCCTTGAGATTTTCAAACGACTCGCCGCTCCAAAGTTCGAGGAACAGGTGTGTGCGGTCGGGCGTGATGGACATCTTACCCGAATCTGCCAGGATGATCGATGAATTTTCGAAACCTCTCGACACGTCGTAGATAGTCACGCTGTAGAGGGTTCCCGCTTCGCGATCCTTATGGTCGACAAAAAGGTTGTAGCCCGGGATCTGGTCGTAAAATACTCCTTCAGGGATCTCGAGTTCGGGCGATTTCTGGCGCATCGACCATAGAAGGGTCCACATCTTGGTCTGCGCCACCGGGAGAACGTCGTTCTGGAAGAAGAAGGCGCCGGTCGCTATCATCACCATGAGGATTATCAGTGGTGCCATGGTGCGGAGCAGCGAAATGCCTGAGGCCTTCATGGCAGTCAGTTCAAACTGCTCTCCGAGATTGCCGAATATCATCAGCGACGCCAGAAGTATGGCAAGCGGGAGCGCCATCGGCACCATTGTGAGAGCGGCGTAGAAGAACAGTTCACCGATCACGTCGATGCTCAGACCTTTGCCGACCAGATCGTCGATATAACGCCAGAGGAACTGCATCAGCACTATGAACAAGCATATGCAGAACGTCATCACAAACAGAGGAAGGAAACTCTGCAGGATGAATAAATCCATTCGCTTGATACGTGGCAACATATTGCTGACGGTTTGGAAAAAAATATTGGGCCGACCCGCGGCACAGCCGGCAGTGGGTCTACCCAAAATAAAATCAGAGCCTGAAGGAAATTTTACTTAATTCCAAGGCGGGTCTTGACAGTGGGAGTGATGTCGGTCACATCCTTGCCGGTGTAGACGGGCATGACGTTCTCAAACACGAAAGTGTAGGCTCCTTCGGCACCGACGGCCTCGACAGCCTGAAGAACCTTCTCCTGAATGGGAGCGAGAAGTTGCTGCTGCTGACGCTGGAGGTCTTCGCTTGCTGTCTGCTGGAACTGACGGATCTTTGCTTCGAGTTCCTGCATCTCGGTGGTGCGACGCTCCTTGATGGTCTCGGGAGTGTTGGCGTCAAGAGCCTGGAATTCTTCAAATTTCTTGCCGAATTCTTCCTGAAGTTTCTGGAACTCGTCCTGATATTTCTTGTTGGAGGCAGCCAACTGCTCTTCAGCGGCCTTGACCTCGGGCATTTCGGCCATAATGGCCTGTGTATTGATAACCGCAAATTTCTGGGCACACATGCTGACGGGGATGGCGAGCATAAGTGCGAGTAAAAGTTTTTTGATCATATCGTTTTTAGTTTATATTTCTATACCTTGTATAAATAGCGACTGCAAAGATATAAAATTTATTTGGAATAACCTAACTTTGCGAGCACCTCGTTGCTGACATCGATGCGGGGCGATGCAAAAATGATGTCGCTGGAACTTGCACGGTCGAAAATGCACTGATAGCCACGCTCCTCGCTGACCTTCTTGACGGCGTTATAGACATCGTCCTGGATCGGTTTCATGAGCGACTGACGCTTCACATAGAGCTGCCCTTCGGGACCGAAGTATTTCTGACGGAGTTCGGCTGCCTCTTTCTCTTTGGCGAGAATAGCTGCCTCGCGGCTTTTCTTCTGTTCGTCGGTCAGAAACACCATGTCGTTCTTATAGTTGTTATACATGGTCTCGGCCTCCTTGGCGACATTTTCTATCTCTTTCTGCCAGCGGAGCGAGAGCTGGTTGAGTTGCTCATTGGCCATCTCATATGAGGGGAGACTCTCGAGGATATAGTCCATGTCGACGAGAGCGAACTTTTGGGCCGAAGCGCCGAAGGAGACGCCGAGGGCAACCAGGAGAAGCAAAAATATTTTTTTCATATCACTGTTTCTATTTTTATGTGTTGACTCTAAGATAAGACGCACGGGCGAGCAAAAAGTTTAACAGCCTGAGTCTGTTTAGAATTCCTGTCCGAGAATGAAGTGGAAATGCGATCCTCCCTTTTCTCCGTTGACACGGTCGAAACCGTAAGCCCAGTCGATACCCATCAGACCTACCATCGGGAGCATGATGCGGACGCCCGCACCGGCCGAACGTTTCAGATCGAAGGGCGAGAACTTGCCTACGCTGTTCCATGCGTTACCCCCTTCGACGAATGTAAGTCCGTAGATGGTGGTCGATGTGTTGAGCAGGAACGGGAAGTGGAGTTCAAGGCCGAAACGTGTGTAGGCGCGGCCGCCACCCTCGCGGTAGGGAGTGAGCTGTCCGTTGTCATAACCGCGCAGTGCGATGGTCTCCTGTGCATAGGTATATGATCCCGACATACCGTCGCCACCGACGTAGAATGTCTCGAACGGCGAGCGCAGATATTTGTCATAACTGCCGAGCAGACCGATATCGGCGCGTGTCATGAGCACAAGAGTATATTTTCCGTCAGGATTGGTGAGCGGAGTGTATGTGCGGCTCTTGAACTTGAGTTTCCAGTATTCGATCCAGTGGTAGAGCTGACGCTGCGCATCCTCGGTGTTCTCGCTTGCAAGTTTCTGCCAGTCTTTCTTTCCGAACAGCGATGCGGGAGGAGTGAGTTGGAGCGAGAGTGTGAACGACGAGCCTGTTCGTGTATAGTTCGGGTTGTCAAGCGAGTTGCGGCTCAGGGTCAGACCCAGAACAAGCGAGTTTGATGTGCCGTTGCGCATGTTGAGCAGATAATCCCAGTTCTTGAGCGAATACCAGGTGTAACCAAGTTCCGCCTGGAAAGTGAACCAGTCGTCAGGCCAACTGAGACGTTTGCCGAAGCCCACGTTGAGGCCTATCATCTGCAGGAACTTGTTGGGGTCGTAAGCGCTTTCGATCGAACTCTGATAGTAATCGTTATATCCGTTGCCGTAGCCTCCGTATCCGTAGAGTCCTCCGTAGGAGTACATCATGTTGTTGAGATAGCGGTCGTTGTAATAAGACGAGTTTACGCCGGTCTGACGGCTGTAGTAGGCCGACAACGATAACTGGTTGGGGCGTTTGCCGCCGAACCACGGATCGAGGAACGAGAGCGAGTAAGCCTGATAATAGCGTGCGTTGGTCTGTGCCGAGATGGTAAACTGCTGACCTTCGCCCTGGGGGATAAGACCTCTGTAGGAATTGGGATAGAAGAGATTCTTGATCGAGAAATTATTGAATTTCACGGCCACCTTACCGATCAGACCTGTCTGTCCCCATCCGAACGAGAGTTCAAACTGGTCGTTGCTCTTCGAGGTCAGACCGAAGAGGATGTCGACGGTACCGTTTTCCTCATTTGGCTGAGGCTCTATGTTCATATTTTCGGGATCGAAGTGACCTGTCGTGGCGATTTCACGGGCCGAACGCATGAGGTCGTCTTTCGAGAAGAGTTTGCCCGGCTTGACGCGGAGTTCGCGGCGGATCACCTTTTCGTAAAGACGGTCGTTACCGGTGATGATCACCTTGTTGATTCGTGCCTGCGGTCCTTCGAAAATTCGCATCTCGAGGTCGATGGAGTCGCCGTTGACATTCTTCTCGATGGGAACGATGTTGAAGAAGAGATAACCCTTGTTCATGTAATAGTTGGACACGGCGTCCTCGTCACTCGTGATTCGCTTTTCGAGAAGGGTCTGGTTGTAGACGTCGCCCTTCTTGAAGCCGAGCACCTGATTGAGTGCGTCGGTGGGATATATGGTATTGCCTACCCAATTGATGTCGTTGATGTAATATTTCTGACCTTCGTCGAGTTTGATATAGACATCCACGGTCTTTTCGTCATAAGGAACGACTGAATCAGCCAGGATGACCGCATCACGATAGCCCTTTTCGTTATATTTCTGGATGATGCGGCGGAGGTCATCCTCGTAGTCGCTCTCGACAAACTTCTTCTGCGAGAAAATCTTGAGAATATCGGTTTTCTCGTTGGTCTTCTTCATTGCGCGCTTGATCTGACGCTCCGAAAGAGCCTGCTCGCCGTCAATGTAGATCTTGTGTACCTTTACCTTGTCGTTCTTGTCGATATTGATGTCTACAAAAACCGAGTTGGGGTTCGACAGGTCGTCGATCAGGTCAATGTTGACCTTGGCGTTGCTGAAACCTTTGTTGCTGTAGTATTTCTCGATGATTGCAGTTGCACGGTTGACGATGTTGCGGGTGATCTGATTTCCTTTCATCAGCTGCAATGCCTCCTCGAGATCTTTCTGTTCACCCTTCTTTATTCCGTGATAACGGATCTCGGAGATGCGGGGCTGCTGACGCAGATTGAGGGTCAGCCATGCCTTGTCGCCGACGGTCTTGTCGACAGAGATCTGAACTTTCGAAAACAACTGCTGTTTCCAGAGGCGTTTGGCGGCGTCGGAAAGATCGGGACCGGGAATGGGGATGATGTCTCCCACTTTTAGTCCGGTGTAACCGATGATGGTGAAATCCTGATAATTGTCGGCACCTTTCACCTGAATATCAGCTATTTCATAGGAACGGGGCATGCCGGAGAATATCACCGTGGGGGTGAAGAC
>CAMWGM010000058.1 GCA_947173755.1 uncultured Muribaculaceae bacterium | reverse complement strand
CGGGGATACGCTCAAGAAGAGAGGTCCAGCGGGAGGTAGCGGTGTCCCCCCGTGTTTTCAGATAGTCGATATAGTCACCGGTGACACGGCGCAACGCCGCGACTGTGGATGCCGCATTGTTTGTCATCTTGTAGGTTTCACAGCCGGATCCGGGAAAAAGGATTAGTTTTCCGTCGCCATCGAGCGATTTGCTTCCGCGGCGCGATGCAAGATATCGGTAATGTTCGTCGAAGAATGTCAGTGCGCTTTCGATAAGACGGCGGTAATCAGAAATATCGGTATCCGAATAGCGGGCACTTTCGAGCATCATCTGGCAGAATTCGAGCACGGTGTCCCATTCATACTCGAGCCATGCGTTATATTCGACGCCCGGATCGGACCATGCCGGACGTTTCGAACCATACTCCATCATGTTAGGCAGTCCGAAGAGTTCGATCTGCTCGGCAAAACATGCTCCGTCGTGGTTCCAGTATACACGCGAGCGCAGTTCGGCGTTGTCAAGCATGCGGTTATAGAAGTCAAACTGCGGAGTCATCATATCGAAGTCGCCGCTCTTGAGCATCGGCCAATAGACAAGTCGCTGGTTCTGAGCGGTCATTGTGCCTCCGCCCCAGTTGCGGTAGTCCGGTGTGAATTCCTGATCGGCCTTGACGTGATGAGGATCGAACGTAAAGAGACCTCCGTTGAACTTCGTGGGTTCATCGCCATATGCGTTACACCCGAGCATATATCGGAACAGATTGTAGTTGCGCGTCATACGTGACACAGTAGTGTCGGCCGGCGTAGGTGCCGAAATATGGCTGCGGTTCCAGAAATCACTCCACCACCGGCGGGATTTCTCGCGGTCGCGACGAATATTGACGGTGTTCTTCACACTGTCGACACCGGCCAACCACGCCGAGGGATTCTCGGTCTGCCGGTTGCTGAGCGTGATGGTGAAATGGTGCTTGCGTGCCGGCTTGGCGGCTTCAAAGTTCCATGAACGGTAATCGGTACCGTCATAAATCCCATCTTTCGTTCCGATGAACTTCAGATTGTCACCTTCGAGGCGTCCTCCGGAAATCAGATTAGCGAGGGGATTCCACAGAAGGTGCTTCACCGAATCGAGGCCTTCACGTGAGACAGTGGTATCAAACACCGTAGAGGCAGGATTCTTATGGAAAAATGTCACACCGTTTCGGTCAGGCGATACAGAGTCACTGGAAGTGATAAGATTTTTCGGAGATGTCCACTTCCACGAGTTCTGTCTACCCTCCCCTTTCTTGAAAGGACGGTCGGCATAGCGCCAGTTCTCATAACTCACTGTGGGGGAAGTTTTCGCGGGACTCTCGATCTCGACATGTACGACCGGGCGGAAGACATCCGCCCATATCGTCACTTTCGACCCGTTGATATCGAGTTCGCCGAATCCTTCCTCCAGACGCAGACGCTGGGAGAATGGAGCGGTCGAGTCGCCGGGCACATGCAGACGCACCCTCCCCTGCTTGAGCAGAGTGCTGTGTTCATCATAAGCGCCGCTTCGGCCTACATAGAACATCACGTCGCCATCTTCGGCCCATACGTTGAGACCGATGTCGCCTCCGCCTACAGGCATCGACTCAGATGAGTTGCGGCTCATGGACTCCCAGACGAAATCGTCGGGAGCATAGGCACCTGCGGCAAGCGCCGTCAAAAGAATAAGAAGAGAAATCGGGTGTCTTGACATTCTTGAGGGGAGTGATTATTCTTTGATGGGTCGTTCGTCGGGCCAGTCGTCAGAACGGAAAGAGGAGACGGGCAGACCGTCGGTACTGAAAAGATCACCCTCGGAAGCGTTCTCAAAGGCGTAGCGGACAGCCACCGGATGGGGCACCTTGTCGCTTTTCACCATAACTTTACTGCGCGAAATCCACGCCTTGGCCGGGTGGAAAACGCGGTCTTCACCGGCAACTTTGAACTGCTTTGATTCGAAACTGGTCTTTCCGGCTATCCATTCGGGAGCACGGTCGAAACTAACAATGACCGTGTCACCCTTAACTTCCATCGATTTATAGACTGGGCTTTCGGCTCCGATGCCCTCGACACCGTAAGTCTTGTTGAGAGCAAGAAGTGCGAGACGTTCGCCGGGAATCTGTTTTTTCGGAGGATGGATACCTTCGGGCCAGCCGGCATCCATCAGGACAGCCATACCGGTATTCGGCACGATGTGCTCAACTTTTGCCTGGGCTTCGCGGAGATAAGCCGAGTTGATGATCTCCTTTCCTTTTTCAGTGATGATAGCATAGTCGTAAGGAGCGATCTGGCAATAATAAAACGGGAACTCGCCCTGACCCCAGAGATTGCGCCAACCGTTGATCATGGTAGAGAACATATCGGTATAGGTGTGTGCGCGGTTCCAGTTATCTTCACCCTGATACCATATCACGCCACGCATGGGGAAACCGATAAGAGGATTGAGCATACCCTTGAACAGTACGCTGGGTGTCCGGTTCTTTGAGGGGATCTCTCCACCGACCGCAGGAATTTTTGCTGCTGCCTCGGGGAAAGCAGCGAGCATTTCGTCGTTCATCCATGCCTCGCAGGCAGATCCGCCCCAGGCCACCACGACAAGGCCAACAGGCACGTCAAGCATCTCCTCGATCTCGCGACCGAAGAAATATGCCGTCGCACTGAATTCGCGGACGGTAGCGGGCGATGCTTCGGCCCATTTGCCGGTCACGTCGTCGACAGGGACTGTAGAAGAATTGCGTTTGACAGTGAAGAGACGGATATCAGGATTTTTACTTTTCAGTACCGCCATGTTGGCGCCTTCGACGGGCTGATTCTTGAAACCCTTCATCGGCATTTCCATGTTGCTCTGACCTGAGCAGAGCCACACCTCGCCGAGCATTACATTGGAGAGAGTCAGAGTAGTTCCGTCGCTTATAGTGACGGTATATGGGCCTCCTGCTTCGGGTGTCGGGAAAGTGATGTTCCACTTGCCATCCTTGTCAGCCGTAGTGGTATAAGTCAGATTGTTCCAAGATGGAGTTACTGTCACTTTGGAGGATGCTTTTGCTGTTCCCCACATGCGGGCATCAGTCTGCTGCTGGATGACCATGTTGTCACCGAAAATGGCAGGCATCTTAACATCGGCATTTGCCGAAAGTGTTAGAGACAGTGCAGCCGCTGCTGCAAAGCCTCTGAAAATATTTTTACAGTTGAATTTCATGTTCAATGGTTCATTTAGATTCTATAGTAAGTGTAGGGATTTCCAATAGTCCGGCGGAGAGGAGGGTCTGTTCCTCGCGACGGAAGTTGCCGTTGGTCCAGATACCTTCGAAGGGGGCCATTCCCTGATCGGCACCGAGGAGAGCGTTAGCCCAGGTGTTTGTGACCTCGATTTCCAGAGTATTCTTGCCCTTTTTCACAGCATCGGTGATGTCAACGCGATAAGGTGCCGTCCACACGATGCCACACTCTTTTCCGTTCACCTTGACAGTGGCAATGTCATGAAGACCGGGAAGGTTGAGCCATACACGGCTGTCAGCGGGCATGAAACTCTTGTTGGGAGTCTTGAAAGTCGTCGAATAGACCGCTGTTCCCGAATAATATTTCACGGACAGATCTTCCGAGGAAGTCCAGTCGAAGAGGTCTTCGGTGACGATCTCCTTACCTGTGGTGAGGAACCGTACTTTCCATTTTGAGTGGTTGAGCAGGAGTTCGGCCTGAAATTTACTATTATCTTTACCAGCCATGGCATCGGTTTTATCGCGGAAAACGATAAATGCCGATTCCGCTGGAGCGAGTTTCAGATCGACATCCGTGCGCTTACCGTCGCACTTCCAGTTGAGATTGCGGTTGATTGAGCCGTCGACTGCGTTCCAAAGTTCGGGTTCACGTCCGCCGATACGGAACGAAGCGGTAATTTCACGTGGAGTCTCCTCCTGGTTCGAGATGAAATAGATATCAACGTCATCCTCGTCGCTGCGACGGTGAGTCCAAGCGATATTTTCAGGAACGACAACGTCACGCTCGAGACCGAACGCACTGAAATCGTCACTGACATACGGAAGTTCAGGCACCACTACCCCATTGGCTTTAAGGAGTTCGACTTTTGCTCTTACCTCCGGACTCAGCGTCGTGTCCTGCATCAGTTGAGATGCGAGCGGCAGAACTAACACACGGTAAGATGCTCCTCCGGGGAGAACCATCCGGCCATCTTCGGCACGGGCGAGACGCAGGAGCGCATCCTTGTTCATCGAGTCATAGTTATAACCTCTGAGCGGATTGATCCACTTCTCGGGATCAGCCATATTAGCCGAATGTGTCACCTTGACGGGGAGTGTGCGCAACGGCTGTCCGACATTGGCGAGACGTTCGCGCTCTGACTCGACCCTCTCCTGACCGAATATGCCGGGAAGCGAGCCGACAAGACGGTCTGGCAGAACTGCACGTCGGGGAATCTCCTCGCCGGTGAAGACTGCGATATCAACCACCGGATGTCCATACTGCAGGAGTGCCTGGGCACGACGCATATAATCGGTGAGGCCTTTGCCTCCGTCAGCCCACCATGTGTTGTCTCTCTGGAAGAAGAGACCGATGCCGTCGAGGGTCATGCCGGGCTTGCGGTCGAGCCAGGGGTTATGGGTATTTACATGATAGAAAATTCTGTTTATGCCGAGCGCGTAGTTGCGGTCGAGAAGAGTCTTGAGCATAGCGGGGGTTTCATCCCATGTACCGCGTAGTTCGGTGAATCCTTCCGCCTGGATAATATTCTTTCCGTAGATATGACCGCCGTGTATAGCATCGATCATATCGTTGGGCTTGTCGTGAGTCGGGCTTTTGAGCCAGAACTCACCCATGGGGAAATCTACAGCCTGATAGTGGAGCATGCCGTCGCTGACCATGGTGGGCGAGACACACTCCGCTGAAAGATAGCAGTCATACTCGTCGGCTTTCTTTGCGAGAACGTCATAGAAAACATCTACCACAAGTTCGGCTGCCGTGGTGCGAACATCGCGGAGAACCTTTTCAGAGGTTGCCGCGTCGTCCACCGGTACACCGGCAAACAACGGGAGGTAGGGCATAAGATCGTAGCCGCGGCGTTTCTTGAACTCTGCGGCGAAATTGTCGCTCCAGTTCTGGCTGCCGCATTCCCAACTGTCGACATGCATGTATTTAAGAGCATTCTTTGCCGCCTCGGGATTTTTGACATCCTTGAAGGCGCGGCCGAACCAGTTTTCCACCTGTTTCGTGACTGCCGCACGGCTGAATTTGTCAGCCTCGAGACCACGGCCCGCACCTCCGGTAGCATTAGTGTGACCGGTTGATGTGTGACCGATGCGCATCAGTCGCCACTCACCTTCGGGAAGAACAGAGCCGTCGATTACTCCTCCATTCATAAGGGGTGTGAGATCGACTATCTCCTCTTTCTTCACACAGAGTTCTTCGGGGATCTCTTCGTCGGTCGTTGCGGCAGCCACACGCCAGACAAGTCCGGCTTTTCCTTCCCATTGATTGAGGCGAGGCTCGCCGCTGAGCACGATCTCCTTGATCTTGAGATTGGGACGCCATTTCGCCGCATCAAGATCCTCGCTGCCCGCTTCGCTCCCATCCGGAGTCCAGTCGAAGCGGAAATACTTGGCGCGTGTAGGAGGTATCGCATGTGTCGACTGGAAGTCGGTATTCTGCCAGCCATGGCGGGCAGGCACGAGTTGCTTTACCTCGCGATAGTTGACTCCGTCGTCGCTTGCGAGCACTTTGAGGCGGTGAGCCTGATAATTGTTGCCTGACAGAATAATCTCGACATTATTGACATCCACCGGCTGCGAGTATTCATAGAAGATACTGCACGGGACCGAGGAACGTATGACTCCCTTTTCGTCGACATCGGCATTCCTGACCGTCATTTTGGGTTTCTCCGCGATCTTGCGGCCTTTGACGGGCATAGCCATAAGGGCGATATCCTCGTAATAATTCTCCTTGCTCTGAGGTTGCGGAAGAACTATTTTGCCGTTCTGCTTTCCGCCGACGATCGTATCGGCCGTGACAACCATCTGCATCGACTCGGCCGGTGTGATCCAGGGACCGCCTGCGAGAGCAAAACCGTCGCAGATGTGCATGCCGAGTTTCAGACCGAGACTGTCGGCTATCTCCATGCTCCGGCCCACAAGCCTCCACCATTCGGGAGAGAGTTGAGGCGCCTTTCCTTCATACTGTGGAGCGCCTTCGACCGTTTTGATAGGCATAAGATAGGTGCCTCCGAGTCCGATCTGCTTCATGGCTTCAAGATCGGCCTTGATACCTTCCTCGGTGACAGCCCCATACATCCAGTACCAGAAGCACCAGGGCTGAGCCTCGAACGGCGGATTGACGAATGTCTGCTCGAGTGCCGGCTGTGCCGACCCCCCGAGAGCAAACATTGTCAGTGCCGACAGAAAAATATTGCGTAAATTCATTCTGTCAGGAAATTGTTTATTTGAAATTCAGATGGATGCGACCCGATTTGCTTCCGGCCACCCATTTAGGCTGCGAAGAGGGACCGATGAGGTCGGTGGTGTTGACCTTGTTACGCACGGGAGGTATGACCTCCATGATCGAGATGCCTGTCTTGGGCAGTTCATAGAGGATATGGTCGCGACCGTCGCGGGGCTCGTAGACTCCGACATATGAGTCGGGGGTCTCGTTGGTGATGGTGATCGTGCCGTTTTTGGTGTTGATATCCATCCAGTCTACGTTGGCGAAATATCCCTTGAACTCGGGATATGTGAAACTTTCGGCAGGAATGGGATCGTTGTAATCGTTCTCCCAGACTCCATACTGAGGACCATGGAGACGGTTCTGCCATACGCGGTAGGGGCCGTCGCCCAGCCAGCGCTTGCTTACGACCTGTTCTTCGGGAAGATCGAATTTCACCCCGAGCAGATCGATGACACCGTTGAAATTATAGGTGAACTCAAGATCGGCGCTGCCATCGGGAGTGATGGTCCATTTAGCGGTATCGAAGTTACCGAGTTTATATGTAGCGGTGACCACTACATCATTGCCGACCTTTTCGGCAGCGATACCGGTGAATTTGCCGAGATCCTCGAATTCGGTGTACTGGGTCTTTTTCTTTTCGGCTTCCTTGTCGTCATGGTTGTAGAAGCCGTCCATAGAGCGGTCGGCACGTTTGGCTACGATGACACGCGGGCCATCCTTCAGTTCGATGAGACGGCCGTTGACATCCACGCCCATCAACTGACCGTTTTTGCGGCTGAAGTTATAGGTGCGTCCGTTTGCAGATACTTTGAGAAGATCGGGAGTTTCGGTGATGACAGGTGCCGCTCCGCCGGCATTGGCGACTGCTTTGGGGGCACGTCCGGCGATTTTGTGTGACCATGTGAAGAGATCTTTTCCGTAATTGTCGGTGACGGTCAGTTCGAGAGCATCGGCGTCAGCCTTGAGGGTAGGAATAGTTACAGTTCCGGCGCTTCGGGGAGCGATGTTGCCGAGACCTGTCTTACCCTGTGCTACAACACGGGCCTCACCTTTCTGACCGGGAGCCGGCATGGCGAGTTGACGCCATGTGAGAGTGCAACCGTCGAGCGGAGTGAAATCATAGCGGTTCTCGATAGAGAGTTTGCCGTCGAAATCGGCAGGAATCTCAGTGTTGAGAATCTGGATCGGGCACCAGACTTCCTTGATGGTCCAGTAACTTCCCTCTTTCTCGTGGTGGGGACCGACGATACCGTCAGCGCCATAGTTGCCGCAGTTATCGATGAAACCGTCCATATCGACACGCTTCACACCCTCGTCGGCGAGCACCCAGAGGAATCCGCCGGCACACTTGGGATCGTTGCGCATAAGTTCCCAGTAGTCGTAGAGACCTGCTCCGTGACCACCGTCATAGAGACCGTGGAGGAACTCGGTGGGCATAAAGATTTCAGGGAGACGCATGTAGTTCTGGCTCTCGCCATAGGAGCGGTAGTGCATTGTCTCGAAGCCACCGAAGTTTCCCTGGGGATGAAG